>CAZTGM010000048.1:3324-14235 GCA_964613235.1 uncultured Zetaproteobacteria bacterium
CATCGTTACCATGACAATCGTCATTGACCCCTGTTGCCCATTGCATAACAATCAGCGGGGTGAATGACCAGCCGATCACCGTCACCGAACTGACCGCTCACATCAAATCACGTCTGGAGCAGGATTTCTCACATGTGCATATCTGTGGTGAAATTTCACGCCTGACACGCCATCGTTCCGGCCACATCTACTTTACCATCAAGGATGAACATGCCGCAATTGCGGCGGTAATCTGGCGCTCCACAGCGGCACGACTGCACACCATGCCTGTCGATGGTGAAGCCTTCGCCTTTTTCGGCAGCATCAGCGTGTACGAACCACGTGGTAGCTATCAGCTAATGGTTCGCCAGATTGAGCCTTTGGGCGCAGGCCGGCTGGCTGCCGAATTTGAAAAGCGCAAGGCCGAATTTGCCCGTCGTGGCTGGTTCGATAGCGAACGCAAACGTTCCATTCCATCCTTGCCACGACATATCGGCGTCGTCACCTCGGCCACGGCAGCCGCATTGCAGGATATCAGAAAAGTACTAGCCACCCGCCCCGGCTGGCTGGACATCACCGTTGCGCCCTGCCTCGTACAGGGTACGGAAGCACCGGCCAGCATTGCCAGGGCACTGCAACAAATGCAGCACATTCGCCCCGATGTCATTTTGCTGGTACGAGGTGGCGGCAGCCTGGAAGACCTGTGGTGCTTCAACGATGAAACCGTGGTGCAAGCCATTGTCGATTGCCGTATTCCGGTCATTACCGGCATCGGCCATGAAATCGACACCACGCTGGCCGATCTGGCCGCCGATCTGCGTGCTGCAACGCCATCCAATGCCGCCGAATATGCCTGTCCGTCACGAGACTCCCTGCGCCAACGTCTGGTTCCCGTGGAAAAACTGGCTTCCCTGCTGCTGCAGCACCTGCAACGACAGCAATTGCAAACCATGCACATCTCCCGGCATATGCGACAATTGTGGTTACGACAGTCCGACCAGCGACACATGCAGCTTGCGGATCAGCAGCAGCAATTCCATCATCGCATGCGCGAACATCTCTCCCAGCTTCGCCAACGTCTGTCAAACATGGAAAAGGCACTGCGCATGCAGGAACCGGGATTTCAACTTAAACAACGCCATCAGCGCCTGCACCGGGCGAGCATGTCCTTGCGCGATGGCATTAACAGTTGCCTGCATCTGCACATGCAGCGACTCAACCATCATGTGACACAATTCACGGCCGTTGCCGGCAGTCCGCTGGCACGGCACAGAAAACACTTTGTCTCCCTGCAACAGCGCATGCTGCTTCTGCGCTCGCTGACAGATGTATCACGTCAGCAATTACGCGACCGGAAACAGATATTGCAAGGCCTGCTGCAGCCGTACCTGCAAACACAACGTCAACGGCTGCGCTCACTCGACAGTCAGCTGCATGCGCTGGGACCGGAGCAGGTACTGGCGCGCGGCTATACGCTGAGTTGCGACCAATACGGCAACATCATCACGCATGCTGCCAGGCTGCAGTCCGGACAAACAATGCACACGCGCTTCAGCGATGGCTCCACCATCAGTCGTATCGAACATATCCTTGTGGAGGAAACATGAAGTATCTCCTGCCCGTCCTGCTACTCCTGCTGACTCTGGCCGTGCCATCATGGTGTCAAGCAGAAACACTGCAAGCCATACAGGGCGATATCGTCGAAGTACATCTGGATGACAGCAAGAATATGCCTGCACTGCAATGCTTCGGAAAAACATGGCCAGTTATGGCTGCTGCCGACAATCACGGCTGGCGTGGCTGGATCGGCATCGACATGCAAACCAAACCGGGCAATTACACTTGCCGCTGGCAATCGGCAGCAGCAAACCAGTACATCCAACTTCATATCGAGTCGGGAAATTTCCGCATTTCCCGTATCACGGTGAAAAAATCCATGGCCGAGTTCGATGCAGCGACACTGGCGCGCATCCGTCGCGAAGTAAAAGCACTGAAAGCGACCTATCGCATGCATGTCGATGCTTCGCCGCCGGTGGCCATGCTGAACATGCCGGTGCAAGGCGTGGAATCCACACCGTTCGGTGCCCAGCGTTACGTTAACGGAGAACCCCGTTCGCCACATTCCGGCATTGATATTGCCGCCGCGGAAGGCACCCCGGTCCAGGCTCCGCTGGCCGGCCATATCCTCTATGTCGCCCATATGTATCTCAACGGCAATACGGTTGTCATTGGCCACGGCCATGGACTGGTTTCCGTGCTGTCCCATCTTGCCACCACGCGCGTACAGGCGGGAGACCGGGTACAAGCCGGCGATATCGTCGGCACGGTCGGCCAGACAGGACGCGCAACCGGACCACATCTGCACTGGAGCGTCCGTTTCCAGGAAGCGCGCGTCAATCCGCATCGCCTGTTAGCCTTGGAACACGCGGAACCATAAGAAACCATAATAAGCCACTTGGGGAAGCGATCACGCTATGCCATACTTATGAACGGAAACAAAGGAGCGTCAGCCATGACATTACACGCATTGATTATCGATGATGAACAGGCCGTGCAGAACATTCTGTCATCCTTTCTCGGACAGTACGCCAGTGCAAAATCATGGCCGATTGAGATTCACAATCTTCGCAACCCCATTGAAGGCCTGTTCGAACTGACAACGACCGGCGAGCGTTATCAGATCATTTTGCTGGATGTTCGTCTGCCCAAAATGGGGGGCGATGAGATTTACCATGCCATTGAGCAGGTTCACCCTGCCATCCTCGACCGCATTCTGTTCGTTACCGGTTATCCGGAAGACCTGCTCGACCGCTTTCCCGGCCAATCGCTGAAAATTCTGCAGAAGCCTTTCCGCTATCATCATCTGGAAAGCGCGCTGGATGAAATCATGGCCACACAAAAGGCAATAGATTGTGAACACCAGACTTGAGCAATGGGCTGCCAGTCTGCGGGAACGTCAAATTGCCACCAGTATTGCGCTGGTCTGCCTGCTACTGATCGCCATCGTATCTGTCTGGCCGGATATTTTCCAGTCAGCCCGCAAAGTCGCCAGCGTACAGCATGCGATCACTCCCCCCGCGCCAACTCCTTCTACGGTACCTGCCGCTGCTCCCGAAGCAGCACCTGCCAAACCGCCGGTTGCTGCGACACCGGAAGCGACAGTCGCCGAACCACCAGCCGAACCCGCAAAGGCAGAGAATATAAAGCCCGTTGCCGATACCTCTCCACCTGAACCGACGCCACCGGCAGCAGCGAAAACACTATCCATGCCATCGGGATACTATATTCAGGTTGGCGCTTTCAGTGACCGTAAGCGTGCCGCGGCCATGCAGCAAAAGATTCATCAGGCAGGCTGGCCAGTGCATGTCATGCCCAAGGCCAGAGGGCTTCTCGGCGTGGTCATCGGCCCCTATACGTCACGCAAGCAGGCCGAACAACAACAGCAGAAAATTCTGCTGCAACTGAAACTCAAGGGATATCCGATCCAGCACACATCATGAGTCACCCCCCTGCTGTTCATGGTATGGTGGCTGCCGGACATCCCGCCACCGCTGAGGCAGGTGCCGCCGTCATGCGCGATGGAGGCAATGCTGTCGATGCCGCACTTGCCGCCGTTTGCACGGCCTTTATCGCCGAACCGGTATTAACCGCAGCCGGCGGTGGCGGATTCATGCTCGTGGCTCCATCCCATAGCGCCCCCTGTCTGTTTGACGGTTTTGCCAAAATGCCGGCTGGCCACCCGAAGCATGATGCCGCCATGACAGCCATAGCAGTCGATTTTTCCGATACTATCCAGACATTCCATATCGGCCAGGCATCCGTCGCCACACCATCGCTTATGGCCATGCTGTTTGCAGCACACCGGCAATACGGTAAACTGCCGATCCGGCAGGCGCTGGAGCCAGCCATTGCCGCCGCTCGCGATGGCATTCGCCTCAATGCCATGCAGGCCTCGTTCATTCACCTGTTGCGACCCATCCTCAATCATACGCCGGAGGTGAAAGCGTTGTATGCCGGCAGCCACGGCCTGCTGGAAAAAGGGGAAATCTTTCGCAATCGGGATCTGGCCAATACGCTGGAGATGCTTGCCATTGACGGTATTGATGAGATGTATCGGGGCGACTTGGCCAGGGCCATTGTTCAGGCATGCGAACCGGACGGTCTGCTGGGTATGGCGGATTTATCCATAGCACAATTCCGGCGTCGCAGACCATTGGCTATGCAAGCACTGGGCGGCACGCTGCTGACCAATCCTCCGCCCTCATCCGGTGGCCTGCTGATTGCCTTTGCCCTGCAATTGCTGGACACACTGGATACGGAACATCAGCAGGCATGGGTCGTTCAGCTGGCCGAGGTATTGCGCGAAACCAGTGCCCTGCGCCAGGATGGTTTTGATCTGGCCATTCACGACGAGGATATTGTGCAACGCATCCTATCCTCACAAACGCTGCAACAGGCCCTGCAACGTATCTGCCAACGTGCCTCGCAGACACATGCGACAGAAGCCTCCAATCGGCATGGCAGCACCACCCATATCAGCATCATCGATCGCGATGGCATGGCCGTATCCGTAACCACCAGCAATGGTGAAGGCTCCGGCATCGTCGTACCCGGCAGCGGTATCCATCTGAACAATATGCTTGGCGAAGAGGACATTAATCCGCATGGCTTTCATGCCCTGCCCGCAGGGATGACGTTATCTTCCATGATGGCGCCAGGTATCTTTTTTACAGCGGGCAAACCGTCACTGATTCTCGGCAGCGGCGGCTCCAACCGTTTGCGCGGAGCCATTCTGCAGGTTCTGCTGCGTCACCAGCATCTGGGTCAGTCACTGGAAGAGGCTGTCTGTGCGCCACGTCTGCACAATGAGGGTATGGCACTGGATGTGGAACCGGGACTGTTGTGCGATGAGTATCGTCATACGCTGCAGCAGCGAGGCTGGCGTATTCGCCAATGGCGTGAGCACAGCGTTTACTTTGGTGGCGTACATGCCATCAGCATCTCGCCCAAAGGACACATCGAAGCCTGTGGCGACCCGCGACGCGGCGGCGCATGGGCAGCAGCATGAATCGTGCTTTGATTGCCCTGGGCGGCAACCTGGGCGAAATTCTGCCATGCTTTGTCAAGGCAAGACATTTATTAAATACCTTGCCGGATAGTACAGTAGAAGCCGTCTCTCCATACTATCACACACCACCTCTTGGTCCGCCTGGCCAACCGGATTATCTGAACGCCGTGCTGTCACTGAAAACAACGCTGACAGCCGAAGCATTGCTGCAGGCCATGCAACAAATCGAACAGCAACTGGGGCGCATCCGTCCAGCCATCCGCTGGAGCGCGCGCACCATTGATCTCGACCTGCTGGACTGGAATGGCATCATCATGCACTCGGAGACACTGGAGCTGCCGCATCCACGTTTGCACGAACGTCTCTTCGTATTGCAACCGCTTTGCGATATTGCCCCCAGCTGGCAGCATCCGCTGAGCGGTCTTTCAGCACAAACCATGCTGGAGCAGCGATATCAGCAGGGTGAAACACCCTTAGCGGAGGGGACACCATGGTAGAAACCAGCCATCGCAACCTGCATCAATGTCATATTGCCGTGGAAGGCCCAATCGGTGTCGGCAAAACCACACTGGCTCGCGCTCTGGCCGATCGCCTGCAATCATCGCTGGTCTTGGAGCAGGTTGATCATAATCCGTTTATCGAACTGTATTACAGTGACCCTGCGCGCCATGCTCTGGCCGTGCAATTATCGTTCCTGTTTTCGCGCCTGAAACAATGGCAGGAACTGCATCAACAAGAACTGTTTTCTCAAGGCATCGTCAGCGATTATATCTTTGCCAAGGACAGGCTGTTCGCCACGATTACCCTAAGCGATGAAGAACTTGCACTTTACGACAAGGTGGCTCGCGCAGTCACCGAAAATATGCCCAGGCCGGATCTCGTCATCTATCTCCAGTCACGTGCCGATATCATTATGCAACGTATCCGCAAACGCGGGCGCAGTTTTGAACGGGCGATGAATGAGCAGTATCTCGGCAGGGTTATTTCAGCCTATGATCGCTTCTTTTTCCATTATCAGGATTCACCACTGCTAATCGTACAAACCGACAAGCTCAACTTCGCCCATGACCCCGAACACATCGAAGCGCTGATCAACCGCATAGGCAGCATGCGCTCAAGCATCGAATTCTGGGCTGATCATTCGGCCACGCGCTAGCTCGCTTTTTCCACGAAGTCCATACAAAAAGTCTTGTTGAGTCATGGGGTTATAGCCATCCCAAAGGTTTCCGCCAGGAACCTCCTGGCTAATCCATGCGAGCCGAATGCGCACCTGTCGGGCACCATCCATCCACGAGATCATGAAAAATCCGGGTTAGCGATACCTGCCCACGTTCCGTTTATGCACTGGCCTCCAGCGCGCCTCGCAGCTTTTTCATCGCACGTGCTTCAAGCTGACGCACCCGCTCAATGGAAACGCCGAGCTCTTCAGCCAGCGCCTTCAAGGTAGCCGGCTCTTCTGACATATGCCTGCGCTCGATGACCAGTCGATCCCTTTCAGACAGATGCTGAAGCGCCTGACTCAGGCTCAGTTTTCGGTGAATTTCCCAGTCCTTTTGCGCAACGATCTCTTCCGGCGAGGCATCAGATGCCGGCAGAGTGTGCACCATGCTCTGCCCGTCCTCCGATTCGGCATCCAGCGACACATCCCGCTGCAAAAAGGCCTGCGCCGTTTCCTGATAAGCCTGCGCCGACAAGCCAAAATCGGATGCAACCTCTTCCGCCTTTCGTCCGTCAACGGCAGCAATCGCATTGCGTGCCTTCTGCAGGCCGGCAAAAATCCTGCGCTGCAATTTGTTGGTGCCGAGTTTGACAATACTCCACGAACGCAAAATAAAATCATGAATGGATGCACGAATCCACCAGGCTGCATAAGTCATCAAACGAAAACCTCGATCCGGATCGAACCGCTTGACGGCATGCATCAGCCCCAGCGTTCCTTCCTGAATCAGATCCATTTCCTGCAAACCGAAATGACGATATTCACGGGCAATCGCCGCTACAGCATAAAGGTTGGACACAACCAGCTTTTTGGCTGCTTCCAGATCACCATGTTGCCGCCACTTTCTGGCCAATGCAGTTTCTTCTTCGCGACTCAGGCGCGGAAACTTCTTCACCTCACGGTAAAAAAGCGACAGGCTGGACATATCCATAGCGGGAACTAACACAGCGTCATCACCTCCATGATAATTTTAGCACTCTAGCGCCTTGAGTGCTAATTCTATGCCAGTATCTGAAAAAAAGTCAACCTCACCGCATATCCTGCACAACAGCCTGTATCTTCAAGCGTTGCCCATCGTCAGCCAGCTGCAATATAAGTGACACCCGATCGCCGGCATGCAACACGCGCTTCAGGCCCATGAGCATGATATGCGCACCACCTGGTGCAAATTCATAATGCGCTCCGGGCTCGATACGGATACCGTGTAATGGTTGCATATCCTTGCCATGAAACATGGTCATGTCCGCAACATCCGTCATGATGCCGACCAGTTGATGCGCCTGCTTGTCCGTATTACGGATATCCATATACACGGCAGCCGTGTCGCTCACCGGCGGCGGCATGCGCACCCGGGCATTCACCACCTCAATACCAGCCGCCTGTGCCATGCATGGCATGAACAGCAATAAGACCAATATTACGCGTATCATCACCTCTCCAGCCAGCGCCGCATCCATAAGGCCATTTCATCGGGCAGCGTTTTTTCATCGAACAAGGCAACGACCTGACCCTGAGCATTAATCAGATAGATAAAATTCGAGTGGCTGACACTGTAATGACTGTCAGCCGACACATCCGGCACGCTAAAGTCCATTTTCCAGTCGCCTGCCAATGCGGAAAGCTGTGCCGGCGTACCCGTCGCCCCCACCATGCGCGCATCAAAAAAGGACACATAGCGCTGCAAATATGACGGTGTATCACGGCGCGGATCGACGCTGACAAACAGACCGTAAATCCGTCCTGCCTGCGTTTGCGGTATCTGCCGCATAGCCTGGGCCATCACGCTCAATGCTGCAGGGCAAACGTCTGGACAATGACTGTAGCCGAAATACAGCAGTCCCACTTTGCCGCGAAAATCGCTCAGATGCACCGTGCCGGTCGCTGATTTCAGTGTGAAATTCCCACCCATCTGCGCCAGATATGCCGGCACGGCGGGCGGCAGCATACGCTGGCCATACATAACCCCTGCAGCCATGAACAGCCCCAACATCAGCATGCCCGCACACACGGTTCTGAAATGACGCATTCGCACCTCCGCTTTATTGCTCGTCCAGCAACATGCGTATCAACGCGCCTGCTTCCTCACTTGTCCAGTCCCGCTCACCCAGAATACGTCCGAGGATACGGCCCTGACGATCAATCACATAGGCCGTGGGTAAAGCACGCACAGCATACTGACTTCGCACCACTCCATCCGTATCCAGCAGCGTGTGAAAGCCCGGCGCGACTTCATTGACAAACGATCGTACCACCGAACCATCGCCGCGGTCCACATTCACGCACACAATACGCAACGCAGAATCGGCCATCTGCCGCTCCAGGGCCTGCAGTTGTTGCATTTCCCGCCGACATGGCATGCACCATGTCGCCCAGAAATGCAATAATACCACCTGACCACGGAAATCGTGTAGCGATACTGATGTGCCGTCCAGCGCCGGCAGGGAAAAATCAGGTGCTGCTTTCTGCTGCTGGGGCAATTGCATGCCGAACGAGTCTGCTGTGCCCTTATCAAAGGCATATCCCATTGCCGGCAACATGATCAGACAGCCAAGCCAGCAGATGACCCGCCAATTAATATATCGTCGCATATCCATCTCCTTGTTGCGAAGTCCGGGCCTGCGACTGATGCCGCAGGCCCTTCACCTCATCGAGCATGTTCCTTCAAATAGCCGGCAATCATTCGCCATTCTTCCGCCGGCATATCCATACCGCGTTCATCCACGCGTCGTTTCATGACACGCAGCATGTGCTGCCAGTGCTGCCAGTCCATCCGTTTCGGGTGCGGCAATGCATGGCATGTCGAACAACGTTCGGAAAACAATTGTGCGGCTGCAGAATCCGCATCCGGCAAATCCATGGCCTGGAGAGGGCTGGCAAACATGATACTCAACATCAGTAATAATTTACGCATCATCCCCTCCTAAAATCCAAGTGCCGCATCAGCAGGCGTGTGTGACAGCGAGCGAACACTGTTGCTGGTCGGAATCTCGATATACCAGGTCAACATCAGCCGCCAGCTGTCCTTCAATTGCAAACCGTTCAGCCGTTGATACAACGGCAATTGCACACCGACATCGACAATCTGTAACGGCACCGGCTGCCATTGCACGCCAAGGGTCGTAAACAACTGCGTCTTGCCCAGGTTCACCGGATCCCATAACGGTGTCATATAGGGCGATGCGGCCACACCCTGGATAGCATGACCGGAAGCGCCGCTGCGCGCCTCATCGGCTTCGCCGTGCAGATGCCCCTGCCATTCGCCATTGAGTTCGCCATAGACCACCCAGGCATAATGCGGCTGGTACATCAGATAGGTATCCAGCTGCAGCCGGTCACCCAGCCGATAGCCGTACTTGTTCGTGCCCAGACGTGCCGTATAACGCGCATCGGCACCCCACCACCACTGTGATGTCGAATGCTGATACAGAGCTCCGATGATCGGATCCCAGGTACCACTGCCCAACTGCATGCCATAGGGCAGCAACTCCTTTTGGCGCATGGCCACCGGATGCGTCGTATTCCGCTTATCAATCGAACCAGTCGGCACGGACAAACCGCCGAATAAGGAAAATTCCTCCGAGGGAATCAGCGGATCATCGGCATACAGGCGATATTTGGCTATCAGCATCGTATCGGCCATGCCGCGCGACTGCATCGTGTAGCCCGCAGCTCCGGTAGTCATACGCATCATGCTGTTGAACTGCATATCCATGCGATTATCCACATACATACCCATGATGCCGGCGAAAAAATCATCGCTGAAACTGTAACCGGCAGCCAGATTCAGCATCGTCATATCCATGGAGGTCGGAGCCGCCATGAATTTTCCCGTTGGCACACCCATCATTGTCGGCATGCCGAGCACAGATGCCGTATCCACATCCTGTGTGCCACTGCGCAACCCCGACATATGCATATACATTGGCTGCAATTTAAAACGAAACTCATGGGTTTCCGGGATGCCGCCTCCCGGAATGTTCATCGGCATATTGCCACCGCATTTCCCACAACATAAGCCCACATATGCCTGGGCTACCGGCAATGCCACAAACAGCATCGCCAAAAATATGATTATTCTAATCATTACACTCTCTCCTGAATTCTGATTTTGAAAAAATCCCACGATCGGAAATGCGGAATACCCGCGGCAATCCGACCGTTAAAAACCAATGGATTAAAAATCAGCTAAATTCAGGAGGAGGGTCATCGTGATGCAACAGCGAAGGCATCAGGCTGAGTCGCCACAATACATCCACCGTTGATGCATGCATTATGCCTGCCAGTCCGCCACTGACAGTATGCGGACTGAATTGATGTGGCAGGGAGTCGATATTGTTATGGCAGCCGCAACCGCACTCAATAAAACAGTCCTGCTCGTCGATATCATGCTGCATGCCGCACTTTGCCATACCATCGAGATCACACATAACCGCAGTATGTCCAGCCATCTCACAGGAGGCAGCCATGAGCGGCGCACTACTGACAAAAAGCAGCGAGCAACACATCAGGACAGCCATCCACCTGCGCATCATCGGAGCAGCTTAATAAAAATATATTTATAATGCAAGTTCATGTTGTGCAAGGACAGGTACCCCTCCCCAATCAAAAGATAATGCAACAATGACCGGAAAGTCGCCAAGCTAGC
>CAZTGM010000049.1:0-13818 GCA_964613235.1 uncultured Zetaproteobacteria bacterium
GGAGACAGAGCCCGTGGCGGCAATCTGACAAGTGTTTTGACACCAAAGCCTCGTCATGCATCTTGCATTCATACTTGTCTGCTTCAGAATAGCTGAACACCCCATAATACTGATACAAGGATGCATATGAACACCCACAGGATATGGCTCACAAGCATGCTCTGCCATGCAATGATTTTGTTCTTTTCGGCCTTTGCCCATGCGGCAGAGCCATCATCGCTGATTGATACGCGCCTGGACCGGGAAAGCCTTTCAGGTGATAACAGATTCTCCATCCTTCCACATAAACCCAATTATATCCTGCCATTATCCTACAATATTCAGCCCAATCAGGCGCCATGGCGCGGCTTTGGCGCAGGCCAGAACCCTGTTCAAAGCAGTGAAGTCAAATTCCAGATCAGCATCAAAATTCCCCTGGCAAACAATCTGTTTACGGAACATGATGCATTATTCGCCGCCTATACGCAGAAATCATTCTGGCAGGCCTACAACAAAAAAATATCATCGCCTTTTCGCGACAATAATTTCAATCCTGAACTGTTCTACAGAATGAAACTGGACAGGGACATTGCCGGCATGAATGTACGCATCCTGAGCCTTGGCTTCGAACACGAATCCAATGGCCGCACCGAACCGTTATCGCGCAGCTGGAACAGGGTTTATGCCAAAGCGGTGGCGGAATATGGTAATATCGCGCTGGCTTTGAAAGTCTGGTATCGTATTCCTGAAAAGACATCTTCGGATAACAACCCGGACATCAGCAATTATCTGGGCAATGAAGAACTGCATGCCTTATATCGCTACGGCCATCAGACATTCGGCGTAATGTTTCGACCCGGATTACGCTCCGGGTTCACCCCTGGCATCCAGCTTGACTGGAGCTTTCCGCTGACAAAACGGCTGCAGGGATATGTTCAATACTATTCGGGCTATGGAGAAAACCTGATCGACTATAACCACTACAATCATTCGATCGGCATAGGCATCATGCTCAACAACTGGCTTTGAACGGAAGCGAATGCTGCCTTCCAGACAACAACAGCCGGCGTCAAGCCGGCTGTTATTGCAATAAATGGTCGGGGTGAGAGGGTTCGAACCTCCGACCTTACCGTCCCGAACGGTACGCGCTACCAGGCTGCGCCACACCCCGTCTGTGTAAAGGGTGCGCATCATAAGGTTTTACGTGCCGGACTTCAAATGTCCGTTTTCAGAGCACCAGGTGGACGATGAACAGCGTGTACAACAACACATTTCCAAGCAGCCACAAGGGTTTCAAACACCGTGATGCCAACAGAAAACTCAGCCAGGCCATGCCGGAAAGTGCCAGAATAATCGAAACGATGGCATGCAGATCATCAATATGCCATGGCAAAAGCAACATGCCGACAGCCGGGATCACCGTACCCTGAAAAACCATGGCGCCAGTAATGTTGCCGAATGCCAGGGTATCCCGGCGACGGCGGATCCATAGAATCGAATTAACCTTCTCCGGCAACTCCGTGGCTACAGGAACAATCAACAGGGATACCAACAGAGCTGCCACGCCGATCATTTCACTTAAGGATTCGGCCCCTGCCACAAACATTTTGGCACCGATAACCAATAGAATCAGACCAACAACCAGTTGCAGCAGGGCCACGGCCAGCGAATCCCCCAGAAAACGGGAGCCATAAAGGTCATGATCGGCTTCCGTGCCATGACCATCGGCCACCAGTTCACTACTGGCGCTGATGGTGGCCATCAAATAAAGAAAATAGCCGATGATCAGAATCGCTGATGCTCCCAGCCGCATACCGTGCCATTCGACCGGCAAAAATGCGACCAGCGCCGCTAGACCAAAGCCTGCCAGAAAAAACCGAACATCGCGTTGCATGCCCGTTGGCTCCGGTGTCAACAACGTATGCCAGCCGTGCTTATGTGCTGCAAACAGGCCCATCAATCCCAGACTCAACGTTCCCAGCATGAACGGTGCACCAAGAATAGCGCCCATTCCCACCGCATGATTGATTTCCATGGATGCGCCACCGGCCACGATAGCCACGATGGGCACGATCGTTTCCGGCATAGCCGTCCCCACGGCAGCAAAAATCGAGCCGGTAACACCCTCGGACACGCCCATCCGCTCACCCAGACTCTCCAGTGCATTGGTAAATATCTGGGCCGCAGCAAACACCACAGCCAAGGCAAACAGTAACAATAAAACGGCTTCCATGACGGTAGCTCCCCTCACTCGACAACAAGCATTGGAAAACATTTGTCCACACCCATGCCGATCAGTCAAATTGGTGCGTCAAGACTAGGCGAGCAGCAGAACGCCGTCCATCCGGCACGGGCTGCTTCCGCTTGTGCAAAGGAAATGCACTCCGTATGCTTCGCCCACTCATTGTTATTACATAAGAGAGGAAGCCATGGCGTTTGTTGTCACCCAGCTTTGTAAAGATTGTGTCGATACCGCATGTGTTGCGGTATGCCCGGTAGACTGTTTCTATCAGCCCAAGGAAATCACGGATGAAACTCCGAACATGCTGTTCATCTCGCCGGAAGAATGCATCGATTGCGCCGTATGTGAACCGGAATGCCCGTGGGAGGCTATTTATCCGGAAGAAGATGTGCCGGAAGTATTTGAAAGCGACATTGTCCTGAATGAAAAATGCGATACGGATCGCGATCTGTTTGAACTGGCGGAAGTTACCGACCACGAACCGCCTACGGCGGAAGAAGTTGCCGCGAATAAAGCCAAGTACGGACTGTAATTCGAATCCTGAGGATTACGGCCTGCGCATCGATGATGCGCAGGCTTTTTCATGTATGAAACACCCCAAACCTTCCATCTTCGGCATGAGCCGGAGCGATCTTGTCGTGCTATGTGAACAGGCCGGAGTCAAAACCGTGCATGCCGAAACGCTTGTGGCCGAAATCTTCCGCAAAGGTAAGACGACCATTGCAGACATCGCTGACCTGCCACGCGCCCTGCATGCCTGGCTGCACGAGCACATCGACATCAGCCTGCCGCAATCCATTGCCAACCAGCATTCGGACGACGGCACAAAAAAAATGCTGCTTGCCATGCATGATGGCAAGGAAGTGGAAACCGTACTGATCCCCGCAGCCGGCCGCCTCACCCAATGCATTTCCACACAGGTGGGCTGTGCCATCGGCTGCACCTTCTGCCTGACCGCAACCGCCGGCCTGGTTCGCCATCTGAGTGCGGCTGAAATGGTGGTACAGATCGTCGCCGCACAACAGCTGCAACAACAACGCCCGCGCAATCTGGTGCTCATGGGCATGGGCGAGCCACTGCATAATTACGAACAGGTTGCCCGCTTCCTGCATATCGTGACCGATCCGAAAGGCATGGCCTTCTCACCCAATCGCGTCACACTTTCAACAGCAGGACTGGTACCTGCCATCCAACGCATGCAGCAGGATGCCCTGCCCTGCAATCTGGCTATCTCGCTCAATGCCACGACCGATGAAGTACGCAACCGCATCATGCCGATCAACCGCAAATATCCGATCCGCATGCTGATGCAGGCCGTGCGCGACTATATCGCGCAACGTGGTGGCAAACGGGTACTCATCGAATATGTGTTACTGGCCGGCATCAACGACAGTATGGCTGATGCACACAGGCTGTGCGCACTGCTCGATGGCCTGGACTGTACGGTCAATCTGCTGCCGTTCAATGCCCATGTCGGAGCTGCCTTTGCACGCCCCGACGAGGCCACGGTATCCGCCTTTCGCAATATTCTCGTGCAGGCAGGCCTGGTTGCCGTCGTACGCGATTCGCGCGGCCGGGATATTTCCGCGGCCTGCGGTCAGTTGCGCACTGAAATCAGACAGCGTAAACAGACATGAAAAAGGCGGCCAAAGGCCGCCTCATCCATCACTTATTCGATATCCTTGTCCGGAATAATCAGCATCTCTACGCGACGATTAAGCTGACGTCCGGCTTCGGTCTCGTTGCTTGCACGGGGCTGGGATTCACCCATGCCGCGAACCTGAATGCGTGAAGGCTGCACGCCACGATCCATGAGATAATATCTGACGGCCCTGGCCCGCTTCTCGGACAATTTCTGATTATATGCTTCAGAACCAATGCTGTCGGTATGGCCCGTAATCTGGATCGTTGTGCGATTATAGCGCTGCAGAATATCCGCCACCTTGTCCAGCGTTGTCAGAAATGCAGGCTTCAATTCGGCAGAATTGAATGCGAAGGATACTTCATTATTCATCGTGATTTTCAGATTCTCATTACGCAGGCGCTCAACCTCGATCTGGTGCGCAGCACGCTCGCTTGCCAGCTCACGCTCAAACTCCGCCTGCTGCTTGTCCATATAGCGACCGGCACCGGCGCCGATCAGGCCACCGGCCGCCGCACCAAGCAATGCACCCTTCAGGGCACCACCGGAATGGTCGCCCTGATAACCGATCACTGCGCCAGCCAGAGCACCCAGAGCCGCGCCTGTCGCCGCTCCCGTCTTGGTATGCCGGTTCGGATCATCCGGCGTCGTCGCACAGCCCGTCAATCCTGTCAAACCCAGCGATATAATACCTACCCAAACCATGGAACGCTTCATACATGCCTCCAATGCCAATTTCTGTCGTACAAATACTTGTGCATTCACATCCACAAAACTGTGTGTCCGGACACAGTTTACATATTCCTGTTTTATCCCGATACACGTTTTTGTCCAGTGGAAATTGTGCACTTAGCCTAAAAAAGCCAGGGCGCTTCCTGTTTGCGCCGCTGTTCATAGGCGCGGATATCATCTGCATGTTGCAAGGTCAGGCCAATATCATCCAGCCCGTTGAGCAGGCAATGTTTCCTGAAATCATCAATAGCGAACGAAAAATGCTCACCTGCCGGCGTGGTCACGGTCTGCTGCGGCAAATCCACGGCCAGTCGATAACCCTGCTGCGCTTCGCACTCAGCCATCAACCGCTGCACGATCGCTTCATCCAGCACGATCGGCAGGATGCCGTTCTTGAAACAGTTGTTGTAGAAGATATCAGCAAATGACGGTGCGATAATACAACGGAAACCATAATCCAGCAGCGCCCATGGAGCATGCTCCCGCGATGAACCACAACCGAAATTCTCACCGGCCAGCAGAATCGACGCACCCTCATAGCGCGGCTGGTTGAGCACGAAATCCTTGCGTTTCGGCCGGTTCGCACAATCCATGCCGGGCTCGCCGCGATCCTCATAACGCCATTCGTCAAACAGGTACGGACCATAGCCGGTACGTTTGATCGATTTCAGAAACTGCTTGGGAATGATGGCATCTGTATCCACATTGGCCCGGTTCAGTGGTACCACAATACCTTCAAGTTGCGTAAATGCTTCCATCATTGATCCCCCTGCCACTCGCGCACATCGACAAAATGACCGCTAATGGCAGCCGCAGCCGCCATGGCGGGACTCACCAGATGGGTGCGTCCACCCATGCCCTGCCTTCCCTCGAAGTTACGGTTGGATGTCGAGGCGCAACGCTCACCCGGCTCGAGCCGGTCGGCATTCATGGCCAGACACATCGAACATCCCGGATCGCGCCATTCGAAACCGGCCTCAATGAAAATTTTATCCAGCCCTTCGGCCTCGGCCTGCTGTTTTACCAGACCGGAGCCAGGCACGGCCATGGCCAGTTTAACGTTATCCGCCACCTTATGCCCACGCACGATGTCGGCCGCCGCACGGAAATCCTCGATGCGCCCATTGGTGCATGAACCGATAAATACTTTGTCCACATAGATATCGGTGATCTTCGTATGCGGTTTCAGCCCCATGTAATCCAGAGCCCGCTGCCAGCCTTCAGTCTGCACAGCATTGCGCGCCTCTTCCGGCGCCGGCACACAGGCCGTTACCGGCAAAACCATTTCCGGACTCGTGCCCCAGCTGACCTGCGGCGCAATATCCGCTGCATCAAAATGAAGTTCCTTATCGAATATAGCATCGACATCCGAATGCAGTTCGCGCCAGGCCTGCTCAGCCTGCGGCCAGACATCCTCATCCGGCCCAAACGGACGATGACGCACATAGTCGATCGTCGTATCGTCCACGGCAACCATGCCGCAACGCGCACCAGCCTCGATGGCCATATTGCACAGGCTCATGCGTCCTTCCATGGACAGGCCGCGCACGGCAGAACCGGCAAATTCAATGGCATAGCCTGTACCACCGGCCGTCCCAATCTGACCGATGACGAACAGCGCCATATCCTTGCCGGTCACGCCCCGGGGCAGCGCACCATCAATATGGATGCGCATCGTTTTCGGTTTCTTCTGAATCAGGCATTGCGTCGCCAGCACATGCTCCACCTCGGAGGTTCCGATACCCATGGCGATAGCACCAAACGCGCCATGCGTCGACGTATGCGAATCCCCACACACAACGGTCATACCCGGCAAAGTCAGCCCCTGCTCCGGGCCGACGACATGCACCACGCCCTGGCGAATATCGTCCAGACCAAACTCGATAATACCGAATTCCCGGCAATTGGTATCCAGTGCTTCCACCTGTATGCGCGATACCGGGTCGGTAATGCCCTCGTCGCGACGGGTTGTCGGCACATTGTGATCCGGCGTAGCCACGGTCGCCGCAGTACGCCAGGGTCTGCGCCGGGCCAGACGCAGACCTTCAAATGCCTGCGGACTGGTCACTTCATGCACCAGATGCCGGTCGATATACAACAACGTGGAACCGTCGTCATTCTGACGCACCACATGCTGATCCCACACTTTCTCGAATAATGTCTTTGCCATTGCCTTGAATTACCGCCTTGCGCTGTAAAGTCGCGGCAGTTTAGCTGCCTTCATGCCGCGATGCGAGTTTTCGCGCATACTGTGTCTTGTGGCTTGGTTTCGCGAAACAGACGGGCTAGGCTGCCGCCATTGAATTTCGGGAGGATGCATGGCCATCAAATCGGATAAATGGATTCGCCGCATGGCTGGTGAATACGGCATGATTGAACCGTTTGTGGACGGACAGATCAAAAAGGCGGAAAACGGTGACGGTATAGTTTCTTACGGCCTGTCATCCTATGGCTACGATGTCCGCTGCGCCGATGAATTCAAGATTTTCACCAATATCAATTCGGCCATTGTCGATCCGAAAAACTTCTGCCCGTCGTCCTTCGTCGATTTCAAGGGCGATGTATGCATCATCCCTCCCAACTCGTTCGCGCTGGCGCGCACCGTCGAATATATGCGCATTCCGCGCAATGTGCTGACAATCTGTCTGGGCAAATCCACTTATGCGCGTTGCGGCATTATCGTCAATGTCACGCCATTAGAACCGGAATGGGAAGGCCATGTGACGCTCGAATTCTCCAATACGACTCCCTTGCCGGCCAAGATTTACGCCGGCGAAGGCGTGGCACAGTTCCTGTTTCTCGAATCCGATGAAGTCTGCGAAACCTCTTACAAGGACAAGGCAGGCAAGTATCAGGGTCAGACCGGCGTCACTGTCCCTAGGCTGTAAGCGATGAAGCTGTCCGATATTCTGCGACAGGCGGACACATCACTGATTTCCTGCGAGTTCTTCCCGCCCAAAACCGACCGCGGTGAAGCCAATCTGTGGCAATGCCTGAACGAACTGAAAATCATTGAACCTTCCTATGTGTCGGTCACTTATGGTGCCGGCGGCTCTACACAGGATCGCACCAAACGCATTGTCACCCGCATCAAGGATGAAACCGGTCTGTCACCGGTGGCACATTTAACCTGCGTCGGCGCCACAAAGGATAGTCTGCGCGCGTTGCTGGACGAATATCGTCATGCCGGCATCGATAACATTCTGGCGCTGCGCGGCGATCCGCCCGAGGGCATGGATCATTTCGAGGCCGCAGCAGGCGGCTTCAATCATGCCACCGATCTCATTGCCTTTATTCGCGAACACAATCATTTCTCCATCGGTTGCGCTACCTATCCGGAAGGACACCCGGAATCGACAAACGGCGTCGCCGATGACATCCGTTACCTGAAACTGAAGCAGGATCTCGGCGCTGATTACGCCATAACCCAGTATTTCTTCGACAATGATGCGTTTTTCCGTTTCATGGAGCAGGCAACAGCGGCAGGCATCACGATGCCGATTATTCCAGGCATCATGCCGATCACCAATTTCGATCAGATTGAACGTTTCTCGGCCATGTGCGGAACAACGATCCCCGACTGGCTGAAGACAAAAATGGATCCGCTACGCGAAGACCTGCAGGCCGTGCAGGCTCTGGGCATCGAACTGGCCACCCGTCAATGTCAGCAACTGCTCGATGCCGGCGTACCGGGCCTCCATTTCTACACGCTGAACAAATCCGCTGCGACGATCGCCATCGTCAACGAACTGCATCGCTAGCCGATGGCGCTGCGATCGCAGCGCCACGCTCACATATGAATCGGGATACCCAGGCGGGTGGCGACTTCGTGATAGACCTCGGATAAACCGCCCATATCCTGGCGAAACACATCCTTGTCCAGCTTGCGACCGGTTTCGGCATCCCACAAACGACAGCCATCCGGCGTAATCTCGTCACCGAGCACAATACCGCCATCAGGATGACGACCGAATTCCAGTTTGTAATCCACCAGACGAATACCGACATCGGCCAGCATGGACGACAATACCTCGTTCACCTGCAATGCCATCGTGCGCATCGTGGCAATCTCATCGGCCGTGGCCCAGCCGAACAATTCGGCATGCTCAACGGCAATCATCGGATCGTGTAGCTCATCGGATTTGTAAAACAGCTCACTTAGCGGGTGTGATAATTCCAGTCCTTCCTTCAGGCCCAGTCGCTTGCAGATGGAGCCGGCAGCAATATTGCGAATCACAACTTCCACGGGAATCATATCCAGTTCCCAGACACGCATGTCACACGTGCCCTCGCGGCGGATATAGTGGCTTCTCACGCCTGCGGCATGCAGCTTTTCGAAGATAAAAGAGGAAATGGCGCAGTTCAGCTCGCCCTTGCCGGCGATGACTTCATGCTTGATACCATCGAATGCCGTCGCATCGTCCTTGAATTCCTGAATTAACTGACCCGGGGTATCGCTTTCAAACAGGCACTTGCCCTTGCCTTCATACTTCAGTTTGCCTTTCATGCATCTGCTCCTGTATCGCTTTGCGAACGGCGCAAGCTAGGGCTGCAATCCTTTTCCCGCAAGCTCGACAGCCATACCTGAACCCACGCCGGCAGATGCATTTTATGCCTGCCGGCGATAGGCTCACGCCATGCGTTTTGCCCCGTTTGTTCATCTGCATACCCATACCGACCTGTCACTGCTCGGCGGCACGATTAAAATCAGGCAGGCGCTGGATAAAGTGGCGGAAATGCGCCAGCCGGCACTGGCCATTACCGATTATGGCAACCTGTTCGGTGCCATCGAATTTTACAGCCGGGCCATGGCCATGGGCATCAAGCCCATCCTCGGCTGCGAGGTCTTTCTCTGCGAAGACCATCATCAGCGCATTTCCACAGGCCCCAGAGCGCCGCGTTTTCCGCAACTGGTATTGCTGGCGCGCAACAATCACGGTTGGAAAAACCTGCTGAAAATCATTTCCACAGGATACCTGGAAGGCTTCTACTACAAGCCGCGCATCGGCAAAGACTATCTCGCCGAACATGCCGAAGGACTGATCGCATTATCCTCCGGCTGGAACGGCGAAATCGAGCAACTGCTGCAGCAGGGGCAATACAGCAAGGCGCGTCAGGCCGCCCTGGCCTATCGCGACATGTTCCGCAAGAACTGTTTCTTCATCGAGCTGCAACGCCATGGCATCGCCGGACAGGAGGAAGTCAACCAGTCCCTGATCGAACTGGCGCATGAACTCGACATTCCGCTGATGGCCAGCAATAACGCGCATTTCCTCGAACGCGGCGACTTCCATGCCTTCGAAGCCATGCTGGCCCTGCAGCAGAACCGCACGCTGAAAGATGATGTTAGCGGCCATTTCTCACCGGAGCATTATCTGAAAAGCCATGCGGAAATGCAGGAGTTGTTTGCCGATGTTCCGGAGGCGCTGGAAAACACCATTCACATCGCCAATCGCTGCAATGTAAACCTGCAATTCGGCCAATATCAGCTACCCGATTTTACGCCACCCGGTGAGCTGGATTTAAAGGCCTATATGCGTCAGCAAGCGCATGAAGGCTTGGAAGACCGCTGGCCGTATATCCTCGCCGGCAGGCCGGAAGCAAAGCGCGAGGAATATACCGAACGGCTGAATTTCGAACTGGATATCATTGAAAAGATGGGCTTTCCCGGCTATTTCCTGATCGTATCCGACTTCATCCTGTGGGCGAAGAATCATCAGATCCCGGTTGGCCCCGGCCGTGGTTCCGGTGCCGGCTCACTGGTCGCCTATTGTCTGAAAATCACTGATCTCGATCCGATTCGCTACGGTCTGCTGTTCGAACGTTTTCTCAACCCTGAACGTGTCTCGATGCCTGACTTCGATATCGATTTCTGCATGAGCCGGCGCGAGGAAGTCATTCGTTACGTCACCGAAAAATACGGTGAAAATAAGGTATCCCAGATCATCACCTTCGGCTCGATGAAGGCCAAAGCTGTGATCCGTGATGTCGGTCGCGTGCTGGGTATAGACCTAGGCAAGGTGAATATGATTGCCAAACTGGTGCCCAATGATCTGAAAATGACACTGGAAAAGGCACTGGTCGAAGAGCCCAAACTGGCCAAACTGGTCGAGGAAGATAACGAGGTTGCCCAGTTGTTCGCATTGGCACGCAAACTCGAAGGCTGTCACCGCAATGCCGGCAAACATGCCGCAGGCGTCATTATCGGCCGCAACGATCTGGTGGAAACGGCACCGCTATTCAAGGTGCCGGGCGAAGAAGGCAAGGTCGTGCAATGGGATATGGCCCATGTCGAAAAAGTCGGACTAATCAAATTCGATTTCCTCGGTCTGAAAACACTGACCGTTATCGACATCGCCTGCCGCTTTATCCGCAAAACCCGGCCGGATTTCGATATCCAGACCATTCCGCTTGATGATGCCAAAACCTTCGAGCTACTTCAGCGCGGGCAAACCAGCGCCGTCTTCCAGGTGGAATCCTCCGGCATGCGCGATCTTTTAACCCGTCTGAAACCGGACTGTTTCGAGGATATCATCGCGCTGGTGGCGCTGTACCGCCCGGGTCCACTGGAATCGGGCATGGTGGACACGTTTATCGAATGCAAACACGGACGCCAGGCCATCCAGTATCCGCTGCCGCAATTGCAAGGCATCCTCAGCGAAACCAATGGCGTCATCCTCTATCAGGAACAGGTGATGCAAATCGCGCAGGTGCTCGGCGGCTATACGCTGGGACAGGCCGATCTGTTGCGCCGCGCCATGGGCAAGAAAAAACCGGAGGAAATGGCCAAGCAGCGGCAAATCTTCATGGAAGGCTGTAAAACCAACAAGATTCCGGAAGGCAAGGCCGAGCAAATCTTCGACCTGATGGAAAAATTCGCCGGCTACGGCTTCAACAAGTCGCATTCGGCTGCCTATGCGCTGATTGCCTACCAGACCGCCTACCTGAAAGCACATTTCCCGCAGGCATTCATGGCCGCCACTTTCTCCTGCGATATGGGCAATAGCGACAAGGTAGCCATGCTGGTCAACGATTGCCGGCAAATGGATGTCGCTATCCTGCCGCCGGATATGAATACCTCGGACTGGGAATTCCTGCCTGAAAACGATGGCATTCGTTTCGGTCTCGGCGCCATCAAGGGCGTTGGCGAAGCAGCCATTCGCGCCATTGTTGCCGAACGCGAAGCCAACGGCCCGTTCCAGAGCTTTGAGGATCTGATCCTGCGCGCGCCGGATCGCTGCCTGAACAAACGCATTCTCGAGTCACTGATCAAGGCCGGTGCACTCAACGCACTGATTCCACATCCTCGCGCTGCTCTGGAATCGTTGGCCTCACTGCTGGAAACCTTGCAGAAAAAGAAAAAAGAATTCTCATCACAACAATCCGCCCTGTTCGAGCTAGCCGAGCCGGAAAGCAATAACGGATTCTCCGATGTCACACCATGGAATGCAGCCGAATACCTGCAGGCCGAACGCGATGTGCTCGGCTTTTTCCTCACCGGCCATCCGCTGGAAAGTTACCTGAAACACACGCGAGGACTGAGCAACTGCCATATCGGTGAACTGGCCTCGCTGGAGCATGATGCCATGGTAACGCTACCGGTCGGCATCAGCGGCATCCGCCTCTATCAGGGACGGCGCGGCACGATGGCCTTTGTCAAAATTGAGGATCTGCATGGCCAGACGGAAATGGTCTGTTTTTCCAAACTGTATGAAAAGGTTGCCGACATTCTGAACGCCGATGCCCCGGTTATGATCCATGGTCGTGT
The DNA here is from genome assembly GCA_964613235.1 of uncultured Zetaproteobacteria bacterium. GTDB lineage: Bacteria > Pseudomonadota > Zetaproteobacteria > Mariprofundales > Mariprofundaceae > J005. The sequence goes on from CAZTGM010000049.1 coordinate 12,364, forward strand.
GGACAAATCGCGTGAGGAACCAGTCATCAAGGCTGAGGACATCGCCCTGCTCGATGATCTGCTGCCGGAACTGGTGGATGAAATATGCATCAGCTCCGCCAGTCTGGCCTGGGATGCACCAACCATCAGCGCTATCAAGGCACTTTGCACAAACGGCCCTGCCCGGCTACGCCTGAAACTACGCCTGCCCGAAGGTGCTACCGCCGTGCTGCATACCCCGTCCTGCCTGCGCTGGGATGCGCAGACCCGCAACGAGCTGGAAAAGCATTTTAATAGCGATGAAATCCGCCTACACTGCCACCTCTGGCAACCACCAGTCGCCCAACAGCAGCGAAAAAGAGCTTAAGGAGCACGCATTACATGGCCACTTACCTCGAATTTGAACGCCCCATTGCGGAACTGACCTCGAAGATTCAGGATTTATCCGAAATGGGCGAACATGCCGGCATCAATATCGCTGAGGAAATCGAACGTCTGCAGACGAAGCGAGGCAAACTTGTGAACGATATCTACAGCAACGCCAGCCGCTCCCAAATTTGCCAGTTATGCCGGCATCCGGATCGTCCTTATTTTCTGGATTATGTCCCGTTGCTGTTCAAAGACTTTCAGGAACTGCATGGTGATCGCGCCTTTGCCGATGATGCTGCCATTGTCGGCGGCATTGCCCGCTTCCACGATCAGCCGGTGATCGTTGTCGGCCAGCAGAAGGGACGCGATACCAAGGAAAAGCTGAAACGCAATTTCGGTATGCCGCGACCAGAGGGCTATCGCAAGGCATTGCGACTGTTCAAGCTGGCCGAGCGCTTTGATCTGCCTGTGCTGACATTTATCGATACGGCCGGTGCCTGGCCCGGTATCGATGCCGAAGAACGCGGCCAGAGCGAGGCTATTGCCCGCAACCTCATGGAACTGGCTGCACTGAAGGTGCCGGTTATCTGCACTGTCATCGGTGAAGGCGGCTCCGGCGGTGCACTAGCCATTGGTGTTGGTGATCGACTGTATATGCAACAGTTCACAACCTATTCGGTCATTTCACCGGAAGGTTGTGCCGCCATTCTGTGGCGTGACCGGAAATATGCTGAACAGGCAGCCGAAGCCCTGAAACCAACGGCAGCCGATTTACTCGAACTCAAGCTGATCGACGGCATCATCCCCGAACCAGGTGAAGGCGCCCACCGTGATCTGAAAGGCGCTGCAGAGCGCATGGATGAAGTGCTTAACAATGCATTGCAGGAATTGCTCAATATGCCGACCACGCAAATGCTGGCTAAACGCAACAAGCGCCTGCGCAATCTCGGCGTGTTTGAAACCACCTGAATATGGTCCTCAAGGCAGGCAGAGTCTCTGCTTGTCTGATGCGCATGTGAAACGTATGCTTCGCCGCCCTTGGCCCAAGGTATGGAGAGGTACTCGAAGTGGTCATAACGGCACCGACTCGAAATCGGTTGGGGGCGA
>CAZTGM010000050.1:0-13363 GCA_964613235.1 uncultured Zetaproteobacteria bacterium
AATCGTTCCAATGTTGACATGCGGCTTTGTGCGCTCAAATTTTTCCTTCGACATGACTCTCTCCTAACCTCAACCCTTCACGCTTGCCACAATTTCCTGGGCAATGTTGTTGGGAACTTCTTCATAATGTTCAAACTGCATCGTGTAGTTTGCGCGACCCTGCGACATCGAACGCAGATTCGTGGCATAGCCAAACATCTCGGACAACGGCACTTCGGCATCGATGACCTTGGCGTTACCACGATCGTTCATGCCCATGACCTTGCCACGGCGACGGTTCAGATCACCCACAATGTCACCCATGTAGTCTTCCGGCGTGACCACTTCCACCTTCATCATCGGCTCAAGCAGTACCGGCCTGGCCTGCTCGGCGGCATTACGGAAACCCATCGAACCGGCAATCTTGAACGCCATTTCATTCGAGTCCACATCATGGTAAGAACCGTCATACAGCGTGGCACGAATATCCACCATCGGATAGCCGGCCATCACACCATTATTCAGCGCTTCTTGAATACCCTTGTCCACGGCCGGGATGTATTCACGAGGCACAACACCACCGACAATCTTGTCGACAAACTCGTAACCGGAACCGGGCTCAAGCGGCTCGATCTCGATCCAAACATGCCCGTACTGACCGCGACCACCGGACTGACGCACGAATTTACCCTCGGCCTTGGCCGAGGTGCGAATTGTTTCGCGATAGGCCACCTGTGGTTTACCCACACTGGCATCCACCTTGAATTCGCGTTGCATACGATCAACAATAATCTCCAGATGCAACTCACCCATGCCGGAAATAATCGTCTGACCGGTCTCTTCGTCGGTATGTACGCGGAAGGAAGGATCCTCGGCAGCCAACTTACCCAGCGCGATACCCATCTTTTCCTGATCGGCCTTCGTTTTCGGCTCAATGGCCACGGAAATCACCGGCTCGGGGAACTCCATGCGCTCCAGCACAATCGGATCCGAGTCATTACACAGCGTATCACCGGTCGTCGTAGCCTTCAGCCCCACAGCCGCCGCAATATCACCGGCACGCACTTCCTTGATTTCCTTACGATCATTGGCATGCATCTGCAGGATACGACCAATACGCTCTTTCTTGTTCTTCACCGAGTTCAGCACATAGGAGCCGGACTCCAGCACACCGGAATAGACACGGAAATAGGTCAGCGAACCGACAAACGGATCACTCATCACCTTGAAGGCCAGCGCAGCAAACGGAGCATCATCGGAAGAAGGACGGGTATCTTCCTCATCAGAATCCATCTTCATACCCTTGATGTCCGGCACATCTACCGGCGACGGCATATAATCCACAACGGCATCCAGCAGCGTCTGCACACCCTTGTTCTTGAAGGCCGTACCGCACAGCACCGGAATCATTTCGATATTGGTTACAGCCTGGCGAATGGCAGCCTTCAGCTCATCTTCCGTGATCTCTTCGCCTTCGAGATACTTCTCCATCAGCGACTCATCCACCATGGACACAGCCTCAAGCAGCTTCTCACGATATTCCTCGGCCTGATCTTCCATGTCCGCCGGGATATCCACAACCTCATACATCGCACCCATGGCCTCGTCCTTCCAGACGATGGCCTTCATGCGCACCAGGTCCACCACACCCTGGAACTGGTCTTCAGCACCAATCGGCAGATTCAGAGGTACGGCATTGTGCCCCAGACGCTCGGCAATCTCGCCGACAACGCGAAAGAATTCGGCACCGGTACGATCCATCTTGTTCACAAAGGCAATACGTGGAACGCTGTAGCGGTCAGCCTGACGCCATACGGTCTCGGACTGCGGCTCAACGCCACCAACAGCACAAAAAACACCAACCGCACCATCAAGCACGCGCAAACTGCGCTCCACCTCAATGGTGAAGTCCACGTGCCCGGGCGTATCAATGATATTGATCTGATGATTGTTCCACTCACAGGTGGTCGCAGCCGACGTGATCGTGATACCACGCTCCTGCTCCTGCGCCATCCAGTCCATGGTGGCAGCGCCATCATGCACCTCACCAATCTTATGGCTAACGCCTGTATAATACAGAATACGTTCGGTTGTGGTGGTCTTACCAGCATCAATATGAGCCATAATGCCGATGTTACGCACACGTTCCAGTGGGGTCTTACGAGCCACGACGCTACTCCTTACAATCCATCAAATTCAAAGAACAAAAAAAATGTCAGCGGGCAATTACCAGCTGAAGTGCGAGAATGCCTTATTGGCCTCCGCCATGCGATGCGTTTCATCGCGTTTCTTGAATGCACCGCCACGCTCGGCGATCGCATCCGCAATTTCATTACCCAGACGCTCGGCCATCGTATGCTCGGAACGCTTGCGGGCATATTCCACCAGCCAGCGCACGGCCAGTGACTGCTGGCGACGCTCGGACACTTCCATCGGCACCTGATAGGTTGCACCACCGACACGACGGGATTTCACTTCCACCTGCGGCTTTACAGCCTCCAGAGCCTGATGCAATGTTGCCAGCGGCTCGCCACCACTCTTGCGCGCAGCGATTTCCATGGCCTCATAGACAATCGCTTCCGCGATGGTCTTCTTGCCATCAAGCATAATCTTGTTTACAACAGTCGACACCTTGACGTCGCCAAATTTGGCATCACGGACAAGTTTACGTCGGGGGGCTGGACCTTTACGGGGCATCTCTTACGACTCCTCTTACTTCGGACGCTTGGCGCCGTATTTCGAACGCGCCTGCTTACGACCTTCAACTCCGGTGGTATCCAGAACACCACGCAGAATATGATAGCGAACACCCGGCAAATCCTTCACACGACCGCCGCGAATCAGCACCACCGAATGCTCCTGCAATTTGTGGCCCTCACCCGGAATATATGCCGTGACTTCCTGACCATTGGTCAGACGCACACGAGCCACCTTACGAAGCGCTGAGTTCGGCTTCTTCGGCGTGGTCGTATACACACGGGTACAGACACCACGACGCTGCGGGCATGCCTGCAGGGCTGGTACCTTGTTGATCTTGCGCTTGTCTTTGCGCGGCTTGCGTATCAACTGATTGATGGTTGGCATGTTCACCTCATCTATAACTTTCAGCTCCGTCCTGCGGCATAGCCCAAGTCGAAGGGTCGCGAACCTTAGTGATGCAAACATGGGCTGTCAACAGCTTGCGAACACGGCGACACAACCCCGTTTTCCGCTGTCGCGGCATGCTTGATTTACCCCCTTGCGCGACGATAATTCCATTTTATGTATAACGAGCCTCCCTCATCGACGGAACCCCCTTCCGGAACCATCGACGACACCCTGGCCCGCACGGCCATCGAGAACATCGCCTCCGCCACCTTTATCTTTCAAGGCAACTGCATGCGCTATGTAAACAGCTATGCCCTGCAACTGACTGGCTACTCCCGCGAAGAGTTGCTGCGCATGCCCTTCTGGGCCACGATCCATAAGGACTTTCAGCATATTGTCAAAAGTCGCGGCCTCGCCAGACAAAGCGGCGCACAGCCTCCCGAAAGCTACGAAGTCAAATTGTGTCGCCGGAACGGTGAGATTCGCTGGGTTCATCTGCGCGTCAGCATGATCAGCCTGCAGGGGAAGCCGGCCGTGCTTGGCGTCGCCGAGGACATCAGCGAGCGCAAGCAGATGCAGGAACGGCTGAACGCCATCTCCGCGCTCAGTGAGCGTGCCACCGGCGCGCATTTTTTCCGCACGCTGGTGGAAGCCATGGCCCGCACGCTTGAAGTCAGCATAGTCTTTGCCGCTGAGCTGTTACCCGGCGAGCCCCGCCGGATTCGCATTCTGGCCATGTGGAACCACGGCCAACTGGTGGAGGACATGACCCGGAATATCTGCGGCACCCCCTGTGAACAAACACTGGCAGGGCAGGCCGTCTGCCTGCCCCATGGCCTACAGGATGCTTTCCCCGAAGACTGCTGGCTGCAGGAAAATGACGCCGAAAGCTATTTCGGCCTGCCAATGAAAGATTCACAGGGCCATGTGATCGGAGTCATGGGCATCCTGCACAACCGCCCCGTACCCGCCTATCAGCCCCTGCGCGATACGCTGGGCATTTTCGCCGACCGCGCCACTGTCGAGCTGGAGCGACTGCGCGCCGACCGCGAACTGATGGCAAGCCAAGCCAGCCTGCAACGCATCATTGATCATCTGCAGGAGACCTATTACCAGACCGACCGGAACGGCATCATTCGCATTATCTCCTCCTCGATTCGCGAGCTGACCGGCCACAGTCCGGACGAAGTCATCGGCTCGGCACCCCCGTCTCGCGCTATGAGGCCCGGCAGGGGAACGGCTTCCTGCACGCCCTGAAACAACAACCTGACGGCAAGCTCTCCGGTTACGAAACAGAAATCCTGGACAATCACGGGCAAACGCTCTGGGTTTCGATCAATGGCCAGTTTCTACGCGATGATGCGGGCCACATCACCGGCATCGAAGGCACCCTGCGCAACATCACCGCACGCAGACGCCGCGATGAACAGCTGCGCAAACTGTATCAGGCCATTGAGCAGGCAGGCGAGTCCATCATCATAACCGACCGCCAGGGCGTTATCGAATACGTCAATCCGGCCTTTACCCGCATGACTGGCTATACCGCCGATGAAGTCATCGGAAGCACTCCGCGCATCCTGAACAGTGGCCAGCACGATCAGGCTTTTTATCAGGATATGTGGCAAACCATTGAAAGCGGCCGTGTCTGGAGCGGCAAGATCATCGACCGGCGCAAGGACGGCAGTTTCTTTCCCGCAAGCCTAACCATTTCTCCGGTCCGCGACCCGGAACATGACACGCACACCCATTATATCGGTATTCAGAGCGACCTGACCCGGCTTGAGGATATGCAGCACAAATTCCATCAGGCACAGAAAATGGAGGCCATCGGCACGCTGGTCAGTGGCATTGCCCATGATTTCAACAATATACTGGCCGGCATCACCGGTAATCTTCATCTGATCAAGAATCACCCCGACCTGCCGGCGGAAGCCACCGCGCGCATCGGGCAGATCGAGGAACTATGCTTCAGATCCGCCGATATGATTCAGCAACTGCTAACCTTTGTCCGCAAGGACCAGATACACAGGCACCCCATGCAGCTGTCCCCATTGGTGCGAGAATCCATGCGTCTGCTGCGTGCCTCCGTGCCCGAAAACATTGACCTTGAACTGGACCTGTGCCGAGATCCACTGCCCGTCAATGGCGACAAAACCCAGCTGCATCAGGTACTGATGAATCTGGTCCACAATGCCCGCGATGCCGTGGAAGGATGCGAGCATCCGCGCATCACCATCCGTCTGGAATCTTGTCTGCTGGATGATGCATTTGCCCACAGCCACCCTCCGCTCAGGCCGGGAGAATATGCCCGTCTGAGCGTAACCGATAACGGAGAAGGCATTCCGGCCGACCAGCTTGAGCATCTGTTCGAGCCGTTTTTCACCACCAAGGATTCAGGCAACGGCCTGGGACTGGCCATGGTTTATGGCGCCATTGAAAACCATCAGGGATATATCGATGTAGAGAGCGAACCTGGCAGGGGAAGCTGCTTCCATATCTATATTCCACTGCTTGAAACAATCGATGAAGAACCCTGCCCATCCGGGCGACGGGGGCCGCATGGCCAGGGCGAAACCCTGCTGCTGGCAGACGATGAGGAACATGTCCAACAAACGACTGCGGAAGTACTCGAGGCCATGGGCTATCGGATTCTGCAGGCTGGCAATGGCCGACAGGCCCTGGCATGTTTTCATGCCCATCGCGGGCAGATAGCACTGGCCATTGTGGATATGGTTATGCCGGAGATGGATGGCGAAACGCTGCTCCGGCAGATGCGCAAACAGAACCCGCACCTGCCGGTCATTTTCATCACCGGCTACGACCAAGGCAAGCTTCGCGACCGAATGCCACCCCGCTGCACCGTCATGAACAAACCACTCAGGTTTGGCGAACTGGCCGAAACGATCCGCGCCATGCTGGATCGACCGGACTGACCCTAGTCCAACGCCTGCAGAATCGCCTCGCTGGCTTTCTTGGCATCATCAAACAGCATCATCGTCTTGTCCATATAGAACAGATCATTATCCAGACCGGCATAGCCCGGGGACAATGAACGCTTGATGACGATGACATGTTCAGCCTTGGCCACATCGAGAATCGGCATGCCATAAATAGGACTGGCCGGATCACTCTTGGCTGCCGGATTAGTCACATCGTTGGCGCCGATAACCATGGCCACATCAGTATCGGCGAATTCGGAATTGATCTCGTCCATTTCATGTACGATATCATACGGCACATCGGCCTCGGCCAGCAGCACATTCATATGCCCCGGCATGCGTCCGGCCACAGGATGGATGGCGAACTTCACGTTCACCCCCATATCCATCAGCTTTTCCACCAGCTCTTTCAGTGCATGCTGCGCGCGAGCCACAGCCAAACCATAGCCCGGCACCAAAATCACCGAACGCGCATTCTTCAACAGAAATGCGGCATCTTCCGCACTGCCGGCCTTCACCGGCCGGTCAGATGGCGCCGCTGCCGCGCCACCAGTGGCCGTTTCACCGCCAAAACCGCCGAGCAACACATTGATCAGCGAACGATTCATGGCCTTGCACATGATATAGGAAAGGATCGCACCACTGGAGCCAACCAGCGCACCGGCAATGATCAGCATATTATTACCCAGCGTGAAACCGATGCCCGCCGCAGCCCAGCCGGAATACGAGTTCAGCATCGATACAATCACCGGCATATCAGCGCCACCGATCGGCACGATCAGCAATACGCCCAGCACCAGGGCAATACCCAGCATAATCAGGAATGGCGCCCAGCCCTGCGTGATACAGAACATGATGCCTGCTGCAATCATCACCACACCCAGAGCCAAGTTTAGCATGTGCTGACCGGAAAACACCAGCGGCTTGCCTGACAGCAGCCCCTGTAACTTACCGAAGGCAATCAATGAAGCCGTAAAAGTGATGGCGCCGATAAACGTGCCAAGAAACAACTCAATGCGGCTGGCCGGATGCAAACCGCCATCGGCCGCAGCAATACCGTAAGCCTGCGGATCGTAAAACGCCGATACCGCAATCAGTACCGCAGCCAGCCCCACCAGCGAATGCATGAATGCTACGGTCTGCGGCATATGCGTCATCGGGATCTTGCGTGCAACCACGCCCCCGACCAGTCCGCCTGCAGCCACGGCAGCGAAAATCCACAGATAGTTCTGTACCACTTCCAGTTGCAGCGTCACGACCACGGCAATGGCCATGCCGATCATGCCATAGAGATTTCCGCGCCGGGCGGATTCCGGACTGGAGAGCCCCTTCAGTGCCAAAATCAGCAGCACCGATGCTACCAGATAGGCCAGCGCGACAATATTTGCGGATAACACGATAATTCCCCTTTATTTACGCTTGCGGAACATGGCCAGCATACGCTGCGTCACCATAAAACCACCAAAAATATTGACTGATACCAGACCCACGGCAACCAGTCCCAGCACCGTCGCCAGATTCATTTCCAGCGGACCGGAAGCCAGCAACGCACCGACAATGATGATGCTGGAAATGGCGTTGGTCACACTCATCAATGGCGTATGCAGGGCCGGCGTCACATTCCATACCACGTGGTAACCGACAAATACGGCCAGCACGAATACCGTGAACGAAAATACAAACGGATCCACAGCCGCGCCATGCGCCGACTGGGCGGCAGCCTGTGCCGCCTCCATCGCAGATACTTCCATCACTTACCTCCCTGCAGGAATTGCGGCTTCAGAAACTCCCCGTCACTGCACAGCATCGATGCCTCGATGATTTCATCATCGCGATTGAGCACCAGCTGATCCTGTTCCTTATCCAGCATCAGCTGCACGAAATTGAACATATTGCGCGCATACAGACTGCTTGCATCAGCGGCCATCAATGACGGGATATTGCTGATCCCCACCAGCGTTACGCCATGCTTCTCCACGACGGTATCCTTTTCCGACAACGGGCAATTACCGCCGAACTCTACGGCAAGGTCGACAATAACCGAGCCCTGCTTCATCGATTGCACCATGGTCTCAGTGATCAGCTCAGGAGCCGGGCGACCGGGAATCAGCGCCGTGGTAATAATCACATCGGCTCTGGCCGCATGCTCGGCAATCAGGGCCTTCTGGCGCTGCTTGTATTCCTCACTCATTTCACGTGCATACCCACCCTCGTCTTCCGCATCGGCACCGGCTTCCACCTCGACGAACTTCGCCCCCAGGCTTTCCACCTGCTCCCTGGCTGCTGCGCGCACATCGAATGCCTCCACCTTGGCGCCCAGGCGACGGGCCGTGGCAATGGCCTGCAAACCTGCAACACCGGCTCCCATGATCAGCACCTGCGCCGGCTGCACAGTACCGGCCGCCGTCATCAGCATGGGAAAGAATTTCGGATAATACTGCGCAGCCAGCAATACAGCCTTGTAGCCAGCAATATTGGCCTGACTGGACAATACATCCATGCTCTGTGCCCGTGAAATACGCGGAATCATTTCCATAGCAAAACAGGTCAGGCCATGATCAGCATAGTTCTGCAACAACGGATTGGTAAACGGTGAGAACATAGCCGCCACGACCGCACCAGGTTTGAGCAGGGTAAGTTCGTCAGCATCTGGTGCCCGCACCTTGAGCACCAGATCAGCATCCGCGCACGTCGCAGCAAAATCTGCAGTAATCGTTGCACCGGCTGCCTCGTAATCGCCATCCGCAATGGCAGAGGCCTGGCCTGCCTGGCATTGCACGCGTACGTCGCAACCTGCGGCAATCAGCTTCTTCACCGTCTCCGGTGTTGCGGCCACACGTTTTTCATTGGCGTATGTTTCGGCTGGAATGGCGATCAACATCGTCTTATCTCCCTCGGTGAATGGCTCGTCCATTCAATGAGCCAGCATTGTAAAAGGGATGCCCGGATTTACAAGTTCAGGTCTGTTTTCTGCATCATCGATATATCCAGTGCACAGGCATCGAGCACCACCAGTTCACTAGCTGGCAAATAAGCATGGGCATAACGCATCAGCTCATCATCCACGATATCACCATCATACATCAGCACATCGAGATCCAGCGTGCGCGGCTTCCATGAACCACGACTGCGATCCCGCCCCCGTTCATCTTCCCATTGCTTCAGCAATGTTTTCAGCTCGATCAGGGGCATCGCGGTATGCAACAGACAGCAGGCATTGAGAAAATCATCGCCGTCCATACCCACTGCCGGCGAGCAATACACGGCGGAAAAACGCACCGTGCAAAACTGTCGTCGCAATTGCTGCGCTGCCCATTGCAAATGCATTTCCGGCTCGATATTCGAGCCCAGCCCCAGCAATACCGTTGTCACGACGACTGACGACTGCGCTCAATCAGCACGGCGACATTCTCGCTGCCACGCACCGCTCCCGGCTTGGATAATTTCAGGCGCAGCCAGGGCACGGCAAACTCGTTAAGCACGATCTGCGCGCACTGCTCGGCCAGTGCCTCAATCAGCCCGAAACTGGAAGATTCGATAAAGGCAATCAGACGTTTGGACACAGCCTTATAATCCAGCGTGTCAGCAATATCATCGCTTTTGGCAGCCTGTGAAATATCCCATGCCATTTCCAGATCCAGCCGCACTGTCTGGCGAATTTCCCGCTCCCAGTCGTAGATACCGATGACCGTACGCACCTCCAGACCTTCGATCAAAACCCTGTCACCACTTTGCATCATCTTCCCCTTCTATCCGCCGAAAAGCGGCCATTCTTGACAGAACCGCATATTACACCAAAATTCGCCCGCTTTTTTTGTAGGGAATTTCGGAGTACAATCATGTCACAGACGACCATCAAAACAACGAAAGATATCGTTTCCTGTTCCGATAACGGTCAGCATCCGCTGGTTTATATCAACCTCAAAAATGGTTCCAGTCGCTGTCAGTATTGCGGTCAGCTATTCGAAAAAGTATCCGCCGAAAACACACAGGCAGCCGCCTAACACCTCGCTCTTCGCTGGCGCACGACCTCAAACAACGCTACGCCGGTTGCTACCGAAACATTCAGCGATTCCACATGTCCCGGCATCGGAATCATGACACACTGATCACAGGCCTCACGCACCAGACGGCGCATGCCCTTACCTTCAGAGCCCATGACAATGGCCAGCGCACCATTCAGTTCAATATCATAAATCGACTCGTCCACTTCACCTGCCAGACCGATGGTCCAGAAACCCTTCTGTTGCAAGGCTGCAATTGACCGAGCCAGATTGGTCACACGCAACACCGGCAAACGCGACAGGGCACCACAGGCCGATTTGGCCACCACCGGTGAATGGATATCGGCGGCATGATCCCTGGGTACAATAACGGCGGCACAGCCTGCTGCATCCGCCGTACGGATACAGGCGCCCAGATTATGTGGATCAGTCACCTGATCGAGTAACAGCACCAACGGCGCGGTGTCCATATCCAGTCCATCCAGCCATGCATCAAAGCCCAGTGATACCGTGGCCTTGCCAGCCGCCATTTTAGCCACCACGCCCTGATGCGTCACCGTGCCAGCAAGCCGAGTCAGCGCCTCCTTCGGCACAAAGGAAAAACGGATGCCGGATACCTTGGCCAGATGAATCAACTCATTGATGCGCGGATGTCGCTTGCCCTTCTCGATGAGCAATTCGTCCATGGCTTCGCCTGCATCCAGCGCATGTTTCACGGCATGAATACCCGCCAGAACCGTCACGGTATGTTCCCCTTCACATTACACATCATACACAAACCCATTTGCCTATCACTCTGCATACTGCTGCTGAAATGCGGCAACAAACTGTTCCAGCATCTCGCCCGGAAGCGCATTAATACCGGCCGCTGCCTTGCGCCCACCACCGGTCGGGAAACGCATGCATAACTCATCTGCACCCTGCCTGCTCGTCAATGGTGCGCGCACGCTGACACGATAACGACCATCAGCCAGATCGGTAATCAGCGCATGCGCCCGCGCCGGATGCTCCCTGGCCAACGCATTGCCGAACACCCCGGAAACACGCCGCGTCCACGCCTCATCCGGCAACATCAGTACGGCCGTTGTTTCCGTTTCATGCATAAACGCTAACTGTCGTGCCTTCTCCATGTCGGCAGCATACCCCTCAGCCAGCGTACGGTAGGCGGCAGACTCGGCAATAAAGGCAAACGGATCCTTATAAGGTCTGATAGCACGATACAATTCAGCCGGATGAAAATAAAGATCGTCCGGCGTTACGCCATAACCATTGTAATTGATCAGCGTACCCAGTTGCTCCAGCTGTTGCAGCTGCGTATCCGATAACGCCAGTGGCACCGCTGCCGCACGCGCTGCATCGAACAGGTTGTCACCAAAGGCTGCAGCCACAGCCCAGGGCAGATACGCGTGCTGCAATGAGGTGCTGACCAGCAGGCTGGTGCAGGTATCGGCAGAGGTGTCGATATGCGCTTCCAGCAAAGCATCCTCCGGCACATCGCCAGCAAAATGATGGTCGAAATAGCGAATATGAGCGCCCTCACCCAGCAGCCGCAGAACATCATGACGGTTTTTATCGAATGAGATATCGAGTACGGTAACCCGGTCACCTTCCTGCGCCCGCACGCGTTGCAACAGGGCGATATCGCGTTTAACGCCGGTCACCAGCTCCGCCTCGCAGGGAGAAGCCAGCCGCAACTGGTGCAACGCGCAGATACCATCGGCATCGCCGTTGAAGACATCGATGATACTCATCCATTCTCTCCTGCAAGCATCATCTCGGCACGCGCTAAATCGGCCGGCACATCCACACCGATGGAGGAGAATTCACCAATACTGACGGCAATATCATAGCCATGATACAGCACGCGCAACTGTTCCAGTTGCTCGACATGTTCCATCTCGCATGCTTCCAGGCTGGCATAAATCAACAAAAATTCGCGCCGATAGGCATACAGCCCGACATGTTTGAGTGCGACATGAGGTGCGCCATCGCGCGCAAACGGAATGGGTGCCCGGCTGAAATACATCGCCCGTCCGCGCGCATTGCATACCACCTTGACGATATTCGGATCGTCGATGTCACCCCGGCCGAGCGGATGCGCCAGTGTGGCCATCGGCAGATAGGCATCCTCACGGAACGGCTGCACCACCTCCCGGATAGCTGCAGGGTCGATCAGTGGCTCATCGCCCTGTACATTCACCACCACATCCACATCCATGCCGGCCACAGCCTCAGCCAGTCGTTCGCTGCCACTGCGATGTGTATCCGCCGTCATGCATGCGCGTACGCCTTCCTGCGCGGCCACCTCGGCAATCCGTGCATCATCAGTGGCCACAAACACCTCGCCAATATCCGCCTGTTTCGCACGCTCAATGACATGCGCGAGCATCGGCCGCCCGGCAAGCAAAGCCAGCGGCTTGCCCGGAAAGCGCGTTGAGGCAAAACGTGCCGGAATGCCTATTGCGACCTTCACTGTTGCAACTCGATTTCCGGCCAGCTTGCCGTGGCCGTTCCCACCTTGCCAACCACGACACCGGCAGCACGGTTGGCCCAGCGCGCGGCGGTTAACGCATCATCGCCACGTGCCAGACAGGCGGTAAACACGGCGATGACCGTATCACCCGCACCGGTCACATCAAACACATCGCGCGCTGCTGTCGGAATATGATGAACATCCGTGCCGTCAAATAATGTCATCCCTTTCTCCGAACGGGTAATCAGGGTGTAACGAAGCTTCAGTTTTTCATGCAGGGTACGGGCAATACTGCCGACATGCACATCATCATTGATCATGTCCATCTCCGCCATGGCCGCAGCTTCCTGCAGATTGGGCGTGATGAATGTCGCCCCCCGATAGGCATCGGTATGTTGCGGCTTGGGATCCACGCCGATGATCATATCCGGCATGGCAGCAATCAGTTGGCGTAAAAAACCGGGCGTCAACAAGCCCTTGCCGTAGTCAGACAAAATAACCGCCTGCGCTTGTGGCAACAATGCATCGAGCTGATGGCGAATAAACGCCCGCGTTTCCGCCTCAATGGCCTGCGTCCATTCGCGATCAAAGCGCACGACCTGCTGATGGCGGGCAATAATGCGTGTTTTGATGGCTGTTGGCCGGTTATTGCGCTTGGTTTTGACACCTCGATCATCCGAATCCAGCTCGGCCAGGCGCTGATGAACCCAGGCACCGGGCTCATCATCACCGACGATACCAAACATGGCCGAACGCACTTCCAGTGCATGCAAATTGCGCACCACATTAGCCGAACCGCCCAGACGTCGATCCACGCGCTCGACATTCACCACCGGCACCGGTGCCTCCGGCGAAATGCGCGACACATCGCCCCAGATAAA
>CAZTGM010000051.1:0-12988 GCA_964613235.1 uncultured Zetaproteobacteria bacterium
TTCGACGACCGCGTCACCGGCAAGCTGGAAGCCTTTGCCCCGGATGCGAAAATCATCCATATCGATGTGGATCCGGCCTCGATTTCCAAAAATATCACGGCGAATATCCCTATCGTCGGCGATGTCGGTGTTGTGCTGACACAACTGCTGGCCGAACTGGAGCGTCGCGACGGCGATGTGGACAAGGCCGCACTGGATGTCTGGTGGCACCAGGTCAACGAATGGCGCAGTCGCCAGTGTCTGGCCTTCAAGCAGGACCCGAACGCACCGATCAAGCCGCAGACCGTTATCCACAAGGTACATGAGATCACCCACGGCGAAGCCATTGTGGCCACGGATGTGGGTCAGCATCAGATGTGGACAGCACAACATTTCGGTTTCAAACGACCGCGACGCTGGCTGACTTCCGGCGGTCTGGGCACGATGGGCTACGGCCTGCCTGCCGGCATCGGCGCGCAAATCGCCAAGCCGGATGAACGTGTTGTCGTGTTTACCGGCGATGCCTCGGTGCAGATGTGTATTCAGGAGCTGTCCACGGCACGGCAGTATAAACTGCCGGTGATCATCATCATTCTGAACAATGCGTTCATGGGCATGGTGCGCCAGTGGCAGGAGCTGTTCTACGAATCCCGCTATTCCCATTCCTATTTTGATTCACTGCCCGACTTCGTGCAACTGGCCGAAGCCTATGGCGGTGTCGGCCTGCGCGTCAGCGACCCGGCAAAGCTCGATGACGTGCTCAAGGAAGCATTTGCCGTGGACGGTGAACGTTTTGTGCTCCTCGATGTGGCCGTGGCCAAGGAAGAAAACGTGCTGCCGATGGTTCCGGCCGGCGCAGCACTGAACGAGATGGTGCTGGCATGAGACATACGATTACGATTCTGGTGGAAAATGAATTTGGTGTACTGACGCGCATTGCCGGCCTGTTTTCAGCACGCGGCTACAACATCGAAAGCCTGAACGTGGCACCGACGCTGGATGCTACGGTCTCACGCATGACGCTGGTCACACGCGGCGATGAGCATGTCATCGAGCAGATCAAAAAACAGCTAAACAAGCTGATTCCGGTGATCAAAACCGAGGATATTTCGCACAAGGCGCATATGGAACGCGAAATGGTGCTGATCAAGGTGCGCGCCGAAGAGAAAAGCCGTGCTGAAGTTTTGCGTATGGCCGATGTGTTCCGCGCCAAGGTCGTCGATGTGTCAGCTCGCAGCTATACGCTGGAGCTGACCGGCAAGGCCAACAAGCTCGATGCCTTCATGCGCATGCTGGAGCCACTGGGCATCATTGAAATGACACGCACCGGACCGGTCGGCATGCGCCGTGGTGAAAAGGGTTTTGTCGTCGAACCCTGAAGCGGATACCAGCATCATGGCACAAGGAGTGATCGCCTGATGGCGCATGGGTCGGCAAAAGCCGTTATCACTGCCGTCATCGGCAATGCCATTGTTACGGTTGCCAAATTCATCGGCTTTACTCTCTCCGGCTCCAGCGCACTGCTGGCTGAAGCCGTGCATTCGCTGGCTGATACCGCCAACCAGTCCCTGCTTTATCTCGGCCTGCGCCGCTCGCAAAAACAGGCCGATGCCGTGCATCACTTTGGCTACGGACAGGAACGCTATTTCTGGAACCTCGTTTCAGCCGTCACGATTTTTTTCATCGGCTGCGTATATACCGTCATGCATGCGCTGGACAGCCTGTATGGTGATCATCAGCCGGAACTAAGCCTGGTGGCATTCTCGATTATCGCCATTGCCTTCCTCGTGGAAGGTTATTCATTTGTCGTTGCCCTGCAGGAATTCAACCGCCAGCGTCAGCAACAAGGCGTGGCTTTTTTCGCCTTTTTCAGTGTTTCCAGCGACCCCACGACGATTGCCGTGCTCATCGAAGATTCGGTGGCCATGCTGGGACTGCTGCTGGCCCTGCTGGGCATGGGCATGTCCGCATATACGGGATCGAGCATATTCGACGGCCTGGCCGCGCTGAGCATCGGCTTGCTCATGGG
Organism: uncultured Zetaproteobacteria bacterium; assembly: GCA_964613235.1. Classification (GTDB taxonomy): domain Bacteria; phylum Pseudomonadota; class Zetaproteobacteria; order Mariprofundales; family Mariprofundaceae; genus J005. The sequence goes on from CAZTGM010000051.1 coordinate 2,009, forward strand.
CCTGCTGGCCTTTTTTCTGGCCAAGACCAACCGCAAATACCTCATCAATGCCGCCGATACGCAGCTCGACCGTATCGCCACGGATATCTGGCAGGCAGATGAACGCATCCAGCGCCTGCAGAGGGTCAACAGCATTGTGATTTCACCCGAGGAAAGCGTACTCATGGCCGAAGTGGAATTGCGTGAAGAGGAATTGTTTGCGCATATGACCGATGAAGAAATCGCTCAGGCCATCAAGTTCATGAAACATCAGGAAGAGATTCGCCGCGCTCTGGAAGACGAAGTCCGAGAAGTTGCCCCCCAGGCCAGGCATATTTTCATCGAGTTCGTCGGCACGCGTCACAGTTAATTCCCGGCAGAATCTCTTCCAGGCGGCAAGGGCCTACATCTCAAAAACCAGGAACCGGGCTGGGAAAAGCGTATGTGATCTCGCGCCGGCTATTGCTGCTGCATGTTCTCAAAAGAGTGGAGTTTTGGGATAAAGGTGAATTCCATTTCAAAATGCTCCACTTTTAGCTAAAGCAAGGATCTCGTGAGGAGTCCGATAGACGAAACCTTTTTGGCCTATGATCAAGCTTTCGTACTGCCTCGGCAAGCATCTGATCCGTCACCTTAGATAAACCGCAACCTTTCGGGAAAGGCTGTCTGCAAATAGAGGGTCGGGTCTTGTTTTGCACATTTATCGGATAATCCAGACAACGGATATCATATTCTGAATAGGCCTTGGATTATGAGCCGGGTTTCGTCAGGCTTGGGGTTGAGAACTTGGCAGAGAGAGGGATGTTTGTGGCTCAAATCCAGCGAAATGCGCCATGCCCATGTGGCAGTGGAAAGAAGTACAAAAAATGTTGCATGCTGCAGGAACGGCAGCGGCAAGCATCCGCTATCAATCGCCGCGACGGCGTGCAAAAGGCGCTGGCTTGGATCAGTGCGCAATACCGTGAACCGATTGATGCCTGGGTAGATCAGGTCTGGCTGGCCGAACTGAGCGAGGAACAACGGCAACAGATCGGCACGGCCGATCCACGAATTCGCAGTATCCACGATATCAATCTGCTTGAATTGCTGGTGGCCGACGGCCGCCTTGACGGGCTCGAAGGGGAAGACAGACCGCTGCAACTGATCCTGCGGCATCGCGATGATATCGGCCTGGAGGATGAACAATGTGCCTATCTGGTCCAGCTATCCGAGCGACCCTTGCGCCTTTATCGCATCACGCAATGCGTACCCGGTGAGTCGTTCACCGTTTGCGACTGCCTGCAGCCCGATGCCGAAGCCATCAGCATAAGCGATAGCTATGCCAGTCGCATGTTTGAGGAAGGTGATACGCTGGCGCTACGTTTGCTGAAAATCGACAGTGGCTGGGAAACTTCAGGAGCGATTTACCATATTCCCGACAGCTATGTCGCTGAACTGGAGCAGCAATTGCAGCAGGCGGGAGATGCCTCCTATACACAAACGCTTACCCGACGCTGGCTGGAGCTGGTCGCAGCCCATATCTAGCCCGGATTCTTCACGATACCCATGCGCAGGAACCTGGAAAGATTCGTTGAATCATAGGATTATGTCTATTTCAAAAGTTTTTCGCGAAGGTCGCTTTGCATTTCGCGGCGCCTGGCTGGCCCATACGATCCGGATGCGAACCTTTGGCTGCGTAACCATAGCTACGGCGATGTTCCTTGCCTGCATATGCACCCCGAACCCGCCTGTCCTGTGCTATCCATCCGCGAGCTCATAAAAAAATCCGGACTAGGCTTCTTCCAGCCATCGCAGAGTGGCAGCCACAGTCGTAAACGAACCGAGCACCAGGATGCGCTGCGGGGGGGGGGATGTACCGGTCAGTTCGGCAGAAAGAGCCTGCTCAAGAGAGGCATAATGCTGATCGCCATCGCTCAGGTGACCGACCAGCCGGCTGGTTAACGGCCGCAACAGATCGGTAGCGTCGTCCAGCGAACGATCCTCTCGGGTAAAGACCAGTATCGCATCCCAGTGCTGTTTCTGCAGCGAAGGCAGCAGGGCCTCGATGGCATGCCGGTTATGCGCGGCATCCAGCCAGATTTCCGCATTTCCTCGTTTGACGCACTGCATGCGTCCGGGAATGCGCATGCTCTCAATACTTTGCCGCCATTTCTCCTCGCACTGCGCAATATGACCATGCTCGGCCAGCAGATGCAGGGCGGCCAGTGCCAGCGAGGCATTGCCATGCTGATGCGTACCCCAGGCATTTAATCGAGGCCAGTGCCGGGACGGGATAAAAGCCAGATCCGGCCTTGCCTGCCGCAAGACATCAGCGACCTCATCCACCTGTTCGGCACTCAATGCCATCGGGCAGCCATGCATTGCGCAGGCTTTTTCGCCGGCAATGGCCGATAGGGTTTCACCCAGCCAGACCTGATGATCCAGACCGATGGGGGTTAACAGGGCCATATCTGCAGACACGGCCGTTGTCGCATCAAAACGCGCGCCGACGCCGGCCTCCAGAATCTCCACATCCACCTGGTGATGGCCAAAAATGTCCAGCGCCATGGCCGTGGCCGTTTCAAAATAGGAGGCTTTCAGTTGCAGGGCATGCGGCATCAGGCGCGCCAGTGCCTCGCGCAGCAAGCCATCGTCCACAGGTGTTCCCTGCAAGCGAATGCGCTCATGAAAATGCAGAATATGCGGTGAGGTATACAAACCGACGGACAGCCCTGCATCCATCAGGGCCTGCGCCAGCATGAATGCCGTCGAACCCTTGCCGTTGGTGCCGGCAATACGAATACGCAGGCGTGGTGTACGACTATGGGTATGGCGCAGCAGGGCCTGAATCCGCGCATGGCCAGGCTGGTAATCCCGATCCGCGCCGGGCATGCCAAGCTGGGCCATCCATGCATCGATGGATAAGGGTTTATCACTCATGACTGAGGAAAAGGAACGGGAACTATTGCCGGTGCGTCAGGTGACTGAACAGCGTATGCAGATAGCTGCGCTGTTCGCGACGATCAACAATCGCATCGATCAGACCATGATCAAGCAGAAACTCCGAACGCTGGAAACCTTCGGGCAGGGTTTCGCCCACGGTTTCCTGAATCACGCGCGGGCCGGCAAAACCGACCAGGGCGCCCGGCTCCGCCAGAATGACATCGCCCAGCCAGGCCACAGATGCGGATACACCACCCATGGTCGGATCGGTCAGCAGACAGACAAACGGCAGCTTTGCTTCATGCAGCCGATTCACCACAGCCGAGGTTTTGGCCATTTGCATCAGCGACAGCACACCTTCCTGCATGCGCGCACCGCCGGATGCGGTAATCAGCAGATACGGGCACTGCTTTTCCAGTGCTCGCTCCATGCCGCGCACGATTTTCTCACCGACAACCGAACCCATGCTGCCGCCCATAAAGGCGAACTCGAACATGGATGCGGAAACAGTCAATCCCTCGATGGCACCGATATAGTTGCGCACGGCATCACCGCTACCGGCTTTCTTGTCCGCATCTTTGAGACGATCCCGGTAACGCTTCTGATCCTTGAACGACAGCGGATCGACAGATTTCAGCGTTTTATCGCACTCCTGCCAGCTATCCTTATCGAAAAGAAATTCGGCACGCTCCTGACAACGCACGCGCAAATGATGGCCGCATTTGTGACACACCATCTGGTTACGCATCATTTCCTTGTTGTACAGCATTTCGCCGCAGCCCTTGCATTTGATCCAGATCCCTTCGGAGGTATCCGCCGGCTTCGAGGACAAAATGTTTTTCGGGCCTTCAATCAAACGGGTAATCCAGCTCATATATTCACTTCCGTAACCTGTTGCGTTGCTTGACGTTCACGCCGACAGTCTAACCCGGTAAGCCCACGAAATCACGCAGGCTGGCACAATGCCGCACGCAATGCGCGCGCGTTGTCACGTATCGACTGCAAGGTGGCCGCCGCATCACCAGCATGCGCGGGAATTTGCGAAACGAATGCACTGCCAACCACAACACCGTCGCTAAAGGCCGCGACCGCCTGCGCCTGCTGCGGCGTCTTGATGCCAAAGCCGACACATACCGGCAGATCCGTATGTTGCCTGATACGCTCCACCTGCTGCCGCACCGATACGATATCGCCCATATCCGCACCGGTAATACCGGTCAATGACACGTAATAGATAAAGCCGCCCGCTTCACGACATGCCAGGGCAATGCGTTCCTCCGAGGAAGTCGGCGCCAGCAACATGATACGATGCAGGCCATGCGTCTTGAGATGCATGCCCCAGATGGCGCTTTCCTCCGCCGGCACATCGACAATGAGTACGCCATCGGCCCCTGCCTGTGCACTTTCCCGGGCAAAGTTTTCAATACCCATGGCATAGGGGGAATTGGCATAGCCCATCAATACGATGCCAACATCCGGATATTGTTGTCGTACTTTCGCCGTCAGCGCAAAGACATCGCGCATATGCGTGCCGGCTTCCAGCGCCCGTTCGCTGGCCTGCTGAATCACCGGACCATCGGCCATGGGATCGGAAAAGGGCATACCGATTTCCAGGATGTCCACCGATTCGGCCAGAGCCAGCAGCAGCGACTCGGAAATCTTTACATCCGGATCGCCGGCCGTCAGATAACCGACCAGAGCAGCCTGGTTTTCCTGTTTGCAACGCGCAAATACCTGATCAAGCCGATTGTCCGTCATGATGCCTGCTCCAGCCAGCCCAGTGCCTTGAACACCGTGTTCATATCCTTATCACCCCTGCCGGACAGATTGATCAACACATGCTGGTCGCTGTCCATACCTGCAGCGATGCGCAAACCGGCAGCCAGTGCATGGCTGGATTCCAGCGCCGGGATAATGCCCTCGCAGGCTGTCAGACGCTGAAATGCTACCAGTGCTTCATCATCGGTCGCCGCATCCAACTCCAGCTCCTGTGCATCGAGCATGGCGGCCAGTTCCGGCCCGACGCCGGGATAATCGAGTCCTGCCGAAATGCTGTGCGTGCCCTGAATCTGGCCGTCCTGATCTTCCAGCAGATAAGTCAGGTTGCCATGCAGGATGCCCGCTCGACCCTTGGCCAGTGAAGCCGCATGAGCGCCACCATCCAGACCGTAGCCGGCCGCTTCCACGGCCACCAGGCGCACAGCATCATCTCGGAACGGATGCAACAGGCCCATGGCATTGGAACCGCCTCCGACACAGGCCACGGCAACATCCGGCAGACAGCCTGCCTGCTCCAGCATCTGCGCGCGCGCCTCCTGGCCGATCACAGCATGAAACTGACGCACCATCAACGGATAGGGGTGGGGGCCCGCCACCGTGCCAATGATGTAAAACGTATCCTCACAGGAAGCCACCCAGTCACGCAGAGCATCGTTCAGCGCATCTTTCAGTGTGGCCGTGCCCGAATCCACGGCAATGACATTGGCGCCCAATAGTCGCATGCGCAGCACATTGGGCATCTGCCGTTCGACATCCTCGCGCCCCATGTATACATCGCACTGCATGCCGAACTTCGCCGCCACCGTGGCCGTGGCCACGCCATGCTGACCGGCACCGGTTTCAGCAATAACTCGCTTCTTGCCCATGCGTCGGGCCAGCAGGCCCTGGCCAATCGTATTGTTGATCTTGTGGGCGCCGGTATGCGTCAGGTCTTCGCGTTTCAGCCAGATCTGGGCGCCGCCATTTTCTCGCGACAGACGATCGGCATGGTATAGCGGCGTGGCGCGTCCGACATAATGCTGCAACAATTGCATGCGTTCCTGCTGAAATGCCGGATCCTGCCAGGCTTCAAAAAAGGCCTCTTCCAGCGCTTTCAGCGGCCCCATCAGTGTTTCCGCTGCAAATCGGCCGCCATAGATGCCGAAATGCCCGTTGGCATCCGGAGCATGGGTAATGGTCATGTCATAAGGTGCGTTCGCGCTCACGGCTACTCCCTGCTGTTGTCTGCTGCATCGCCATCGTGTACGGCTTCGACAAATGCCTGCAGCTTGTTGCGGTCCTTGATACCGGGCGATGACTCCACGCCGGAGGATACATCCACAGCAAACCAGCGACGCACGGCCATGGCCTGGCGAACATTAGCGGCATGCAGGCCGCCGGCAAGAATCACAGGATATTCATGAGTAAAACCATCGAGCAGGGACCAGTCAAAATTTTTGCCGGTACCGCCGTAAACTCCGGCTGGCGCCTTCGTATCAAGCAATACGGCACACGAATAGCGTTGTGCCTGCTGTAAATCCTCCCGGGTTGCAACATGAATGGCCTTGGTCACGCGTCGCGATTGCGCTTCGCAAAACTCCGGACTTTCATCGCCATGCAATTGCACCACGCCCAGCGGACAATACTCCAGCACACGATCGATTTCGTTCTGATCGGGATTGACGAACAGGCCGACGGCCGATACAAACGGCGGCAACTGGCGAATAATGGCTGCCGCTTTCATCGGCTCGATATAGCGCGGTGATTTCTCGTAAAAAACAAAACCCACGGCATCAATGCCCAGCGCAGAGGCATCCAGTGCATCCTGCAGACGGGTGATACCGCAAACCTTGATACGTGTTCTCGGGAACAGGGAAGCTTCACTCATTGCAGCATGCTAGCCGGATTTTTTGATCAGGGCACGTATCGGTTTACTCCCTGTCTGCTGCCATTGTGTGTAAAATGGGTGCGTATTGCGTCACAAACCGTACAATTCAGCCGATGAACGCTTTAATGCCAAATTATGCCCGCTTTCCGCTGACGCTGGTACGCGGCAGCGGCAGTCGGGTATGGGACAATCAGGGCCACGAATACCTGGATTTTGTGGCCGGCATTGCCGTCAACACCCTGGGTCATGCGCACCCGGCACTGACCGCCGCCATTGCCGAGCAGGCCGGAACCATGCTGCACTGCTCCAATCTCTACCATATCCCGCTGCAACAGCAGCTGGCGGAAACATTGTGCCGCCTGTCCGGCCTGGACGGTGCATTTTTTTGCAATTCCGGCGCTGAAGCCAACGAAGCCGCCATCAAACTGGCACGCAAATATTTCCATGACCAGGACTCATCTCGCCGCACCATTATTACCGCCACGGCCTCCTTCCACGGTCGCACCATGCTGACGCTGACGGCCACCGGGCAGGACAAAGTCAAACAGGGGTTTGACCCGTTGCCGACAGGCTTTACGCATGTGCCGCTCAATGATATCGATACGCTGGCAAACACCATTGACGATCATACGGCAGCTATTCTTCTGGAGCCATTGCAGGGCGAAGGTGGCGTCAATATCGCCGATGCATCCTATCTGCAAGCCGTGCGCAAACTGTGCGACGAGCATGGCCTACTGCTTATCCTTGATGAAGTGCAGACCGGCATCGGCCGAACCGGCAGCATGTTTGCTTTTGAACAGGCAAACATCCGGCCGGATATCCTGACCCTGGCCAAGGGACTGGGCGGCGGCGTCCCCATCGGCGCCATGCTGGCTACGGCCAATGTCGCCGCATCCTTCGGGCCTGGCAGTCATGGTTCCACGTTTGGCGGCAATCCGTTGTCCTGTCGTTCAGCACTGACCGTGCTGGATGTCATCGAACAGCAACAGTTACTGCCGCATGTAAGACAATGCGGCGAACGCCTGCAGGCAGGTCTGCGCAGGCTGCAAGCCCGTTTTCCACTTGTGGCCGAGGTGCGCGGATGCGGCCTGCTGCAGGGCATTGCCCTGCATGAAGCCTGCGCTGGCGATATGATTCGTACTGCCCAGGCCGAAGGGCTGCTGATTCTTTCCGCCGGCCCGACGGTTGTGCGCCTGATTCCGGCACTGAATATTAGCCATGCGGATATCGACGAAGGTCTGCGCCGTCTTGCGCAGGCACTGGCACAGGTGTCCGCCGGAGATAAGACATGAGACATTTTCTGACCCTGCTCGATATTTCACCGCAGGAAGCACGCCATATCCTCAATCGGGCAGGCAAACTGAAACGTAAACAGAAGGAGGGGCGTCCGCACCACGTACTGGAAGGCAAAACGCTGGGCATGATTTTCGACAAGGCCAGCACGCGCACCCGCGTTTCCTTTGAAGTCGGCATGTTTCAGCTGGGCGGGCATGCGCTGTTCCTGCATTCGGGGATGACACAGCTGGGGCGAGGCGAACCGATCGAAGATGCCGCTCGTGTGCTCTCCGGCATGGTTGATATCATCACCATTCGTACGTTCGGACACGAAATCGTCCAGCGTTTCGCCGAATATTCGCAGGTTCCTGTCATCAATGCGCTCACTGATCTGACGCATCCCTGCCAGATTCTGGCCGATGTATTCACCTACGAGGAACATCGTGGCGACATTGCAGGCAAAACCGTGGCCTGGATCGGCGATGGCAACAATATGGCCCATTCGTGGATCAACGGTGCGGTAACCTTCGGCTACCGCCTGCATATTGCCAGCCCAGCCGGTTATGAGCCGGATGCGAAACTGCTTGCAGCTGCACGGGATCTGGGGGCGGATGTCTCACTCTCGCACGATCCTGGAGCTGCTGCCGAAAATGCGGATCTGGTAACCACCGATGTATGGGCATCTATGGGCCAGGAAGACGAGCAAAACATTCGCGAGCAAGCTTTTGCCGGCTTCATGGTCGATGACACCATCATGGCCTGTGCCCGGCCCGATGCACTGTTCATGCATTGTCTTCCCGCTCATCGCGGTGAAGAAGTAGCTGCCAGCGTCATCGACGGGCCACAATCGGTCGTCTGGCAGGAGGCGGAAAATCGGCTGCATGCGCAAAAAGCACTGCTGGAGTTCCTGCTAACACAGCAGTAGATCATGGCACGACCGGCCTGTGCCATGTAGGCTTCGGCCAATTTTGAGCAATGGGGATTTGAAATGTCGCATCCTGAAGTAACAAAGACGGTACTGGCCTATTCCGGCGGGCTGGACACCTCCATTATTCTCAAATGGCTGCAGGAAACCTACGACTGTGAGGTTATCACCTTCACGGCCGACCTGGGACAGGGTGAAGAAGTGGAGGATGCCCGCGCCAAGGCGGAGGCCTGCGGTGTATCGTCCATCTATATCGAGGATTTGCGCGAGGAATTCGTGCGCGATTACGTCTTTCCGATGTTCCGTGCCAATGCCATTTATGAAGGTGAATATCTGCTGGGGACTTCCATTGCGCGACCACTGATCGCCAAGCGCATGATCGAAATCGCCGAAGCGGAAGGCGCCGATGCCGTATCCCATGGCGCAACGGGCAAAGGCAATGATCAGGTACGCTTTGAACTGGGCTTTTACACCCTGAAACCCGATGTCAAAGTCATCGCGCCATGGCGTGAATGGGACATGGTCTCCCGCGAAGACATGCTCAATTATGCCGAAACGCATGGCATTCCGGTTGAACGCAAGCGCGAAGGCTCCAAATCTCCGTATTCGATGGATGCCAATATGCTGCATATCTCCTATGAAGGCTACGATCTGGAAGACCCTTGGTGTGAGCCCTCGGAAAGCATGTGGCGCTGGTCGGTTGCACCGGAACAGGCACCGGATGAAGCGGAATACCTCGAGCTGAGGTATCAGGGCGGCGATATCGTCGCCATCAATGGTGAGGCCATGTCGCCGGCACAGGTACTGGCTCGACTGAATGCCATCGGCGGCAAACACGGCATCGGTCGCATCGACATCGTTGAAAATCGCTTTGTCGGCATGAAATCGCGCGGCTGCTATGAAACGCCGGGGGGTACGATCATGCTCAAGGCGCACCGGGCCATCGAGTCGATCACGCTGGATCGAGAAGTCGCTCATCTGAAGGATGAACTGATGCCGCGCTATGCCAAGCTGATCTATAACGGCTACTGGTTCGCACCGGAAACAGTTATGATGCAAAAAATGATCGATGCCTCGCAAGCCACAGTGAACGGCGACGTACGCCTGAAACTGTATAAAGGCAATGTCATGGTCGTCGGGCGACGTTCCGAACAGTCGCTGTTCGATGAACGTCTGTGCACCTTCGAGGATGATGAAGGCGCCTACGATCAGCGCGATGCCGGCGGCTTTATCAAACTCAATGCCCTGCGCCTGCGCATGGCAGCCTTTGCCGGCCGAACCCTCGGCGGATAATCATTGCACATACGGTCTGGCAGACCGTATAACGTCATACCCAAAAGTGGTTTTTTCAGCAAGGATGTGCTCTAATAGAGATGTGATCCGTGCATGGGGAGTCTGAGCATGAGCGAATACTTTCATCGAAAAAACTGGGTTGATTCCTATATCGCCACGACTCGTGATTTGTTGTTAAAACCCGGCGAGTTTTTCGCCGCTCTGCCCGAAACTGAACATTATACCAACAGCATGCTGTTTCTGATCATCACCGTCTCTGTGCCAACACTCATCATTGCACTGGGCACGCTCGGCGCCTCCCTGCTGGTGGCACCGCTGGTCTGGCTGATGGTGCTTGCCGGCGCCTGGCTATGGGCCTGGTATATGCAATGGGCCGTACGCGTCTGCTGCAAAATCAGACTAACAACCGTTCAGGCCTTCCAGATTTGCAGTTACGCCAATATGCCCCAGCTGCTGGTCTGGGTGCCCCTGCTCAATGCTGTCACCGGCATCTGGTCGCTGGCGCTAATGTGGATAGGTTTGACGCGCAGCGTGGGTGTAAGCAGCGGAAAGGCGCTGGCCATTCTGCTGATTCCCTTCCTGCTGATTATGATCAGTGGCAGCATTCTGATAGCACTGCTAATGACCTATGCCGCCCAGAATGGTATTTCCGTGCCGGAAGTACTTTAGAGTGTGTTCACGCTAATTTTGATGACGGCGATTCGTCCATTTTCTGATTTTGCAAGGCTTTGCGGGCGCCGCATACTTGTTGCACCTAAGAACAAAATAACGCAGCAAGACGGAAAAATGGCCAATTCTTGATAGGTTGCTGCTTCAAATGAAGCCAATCGAGGCGCGAGCGGTGAAGTTTGGTGACTCCAAATGAATTGCGCGCAACGCCGAGTGGCTTCATTTGAAGCAGCAACGCCAACAACCAAATTGGCGTGAACACGTCCTAATA
>CAZTGM010000052.1:0-12907 GCA_964613235.1 uncultured Zetaproteobacteria bacterium
GACCGGCAATATCGATCGTCACCTCATCTTGCAGTTGCGTCATTGCCTGCTCTGCGGGGTAGATGGTGAACGTTTAAAGTGTTTTCAAAAATGCAATCAAATCCGCCTGCTTGCGGGCATCACAGATACGCTGCGCCGGCATCTTCGTTGTCGCCGAGGCATCACCGCTTAAGATTTTCACAGCCTTTTTCGAATCACATATCCATGCAGCAAGATTGGCTTCATTCCACGCCCAGCCACCCTGCCTCAGCGCGGAACTGTATTTCATATCCGTCATCTGCCCGGCCTTGCGACCAACCACGCCCTTCAGACCGGGTCCAACTTTTTTGCGCTCGTTCAGATTATGGCAGGTTAAGCATTTGCGCGCCAGAGCCTTTCCTTTCACGGCATCACCGGTAGCAATGGCCACTTTCTGAACTACGGCCTTCTTTGGCGCCTCGCTGGCCACCCCGGCTTTTGCCACCGTGGAGGTCTCCTTAACTACAGCGGCCTTCGCCGCTTCCTTCACCACAGCAGGATTGGCCTCAGCTGTTTTCTTTGCTGGCGCGGCAACAGACTGTTGCGTTGCCGGCACCTCTGCCGTCAGTTGCTTGCCAAGTGCCCCGGCTTCCATCTGATCACCTTGCCGGGCTTTGGCCAATGCCTGTTTGATTTGCTCATGATTGGCGGGCATTTCCGCCTTCTTCACGGCCACGGTACTGGTCGCCGCAGCTGGCTGCGACTGCGCACTCTTCGTTTTTGGTGCTTCCTCACTGCCGCAGGCAACCAGGGCCACACTCACCAGACTGATTCCGATCCATTGTACTGCCTTCATTTCAGCACCTCCTTGTTCTCATCGATACAGCCGGATAACAAATAACAGCCATATTCGACAAACATAGCATGGCACAAAAAAGGGCGCCATCAAGGCGCCCCTTTTCCACCCTGTGGTGCAGACTTATGCCGCTTCGTCCTCAGCCGGAGCTGCACCCGAATCATCGAGCACTTCACCCAGCTCCTCGATTACGTCCTGGTCCACCGGCACATCCGTCACTGTTTCCTCTTCCTCGATTTCCGGCTTCGGCGCCATGCGTGCAGCCAGACCCGTACCTGCCGGCAGCAGACGACCGAGAATCACGTTCTCTTTCAGACCATGCAACCAGTCCACCTTGCCGGCCAGGGCCGCCTCGGTAATCACACGCGTCGTTTCCTGGAACGAGGCCGCCGAGATGAATGATTCGGTGTTCAACGAAGCCTTGGTAATACCCAGCAGAATCGGCTCGAATTTCGCCGGTGGCTTGCCTTCAGCCTCCAGCTTGCGATTCACAGCCAGCACGCGCTTGCGCTCCAACTGTTCGCCGGCCACAAAGCTGGATGCACCCGGATCGATGATCTGCACCTTGCGCATCATCTGACGCACAATGACCTCGATGTGCTTGTCATTAATCTTCACACCCTGAAGACGATAGACTTCCTGCACCTCATCGGTCAGGTAGTTGGCCAGCGCCTCAACACCCAGCACCTTGAGAATATCCTGCGGCGATGGCGAACCTTCCATCAGGCGCTCACCCCGACGTACGCGGTCGCCTTCCTGCACAGTGATATGACTTCCCTTCGGAATCTGATACTCGATCGGATCCGAACCATCATCCGGCTCGACATACACGCGACGCTTGCCACGAATATCCTTGCCGAAGGAGATGACGCCATCTTTCTCGGCAATAAAGGCCAGCGTTTTCGGCTTTCTTGCCTCGAACAGTTCGACCACGCGCGGCAAACCACCGGTAATATCCTTCGTCTTGCCCACTTCACGTGGTACACGTGCCAGCACATCACCGGCTTTCACTTCCTCGCCATTGTCGCGATTGAGAATCGCGCCTGGCGACAGGAAGTAACGGGCTGGTGTATTGGTACGCGGCAATACCAACGGATCGCCTTCCGGATCCTTCGGATCGGTCAGCTGCAACTGCGGACGCAAGGCATCCTTGCGTGCATCGGCCTGCTGAATAACGACCCGGTTGGACAGTCCTGTCACATCGTCGGACTGTTCGCGTACGGTCAGGCCTTCTTCCAGATCGACATAGCGCACCTTGCCGTCTACTTCGGCAATCAGCGGCATTGTATACGGATCCCACTCGGCCAGCTTGGTGCCCATTTTCACTTCGCCCTGATCGTCGACCAGCAGACGCGCACCATACGGCACACGATGGCGCTCCAGTTCCTTGCCGGCATGATCGCAAACCACAGCTTCGGCATGACGGTTAATGACAATCCTGGCCTGCTGCGAATCGGTTACGGTAATCGCATTTTCGAATGTCACGATTCCGTTGAAACGGGATTCAATATGCGCCTGTTCGGCCGAACGCGATGCCGTACCACCCACATGGAAGGTACGCATAGTCAGCTGCGTTCCCGGCTCACCGATGGACTGCGCGGCAATCACACCCACGGCCTCACCGATCGATACCGGCGTACCATGTGCCAGGTCACGTCCATAACAGGTTGCGCAAACGCCCTCTTCCGCCTCACAGGTCAGCACGGAACGGATACGTACGCTTTCCACGCCGGCATCATCGATTTTCTCGGCCAGTTCTTCATTGACCATCGCACCGGCAGGCACAATTTCGTCGCCACTGATCGGATCCAGTGCAGGCTCCAGCAACACGCGGCCCAGCACACGCTCGGCCAGCGGCTCGATGATTTCACCGCTTTCCACCAGAGCACTCAGTGTGATGCCCTGATCGGTACCACAGTCCTGAATGCGGATCACCGCATCCTGCGCCACGTCTACCAGACGCCGCGTCAGATAACCGGAGTTGGCCGTTTTCAATGCCGTATCGGCCAGCCCCTTACGCGCACCATGCGTAGAGATGAAGTACTGCAATACGGTCAGGCCTTCACGGAAGTTGGCCGTAATCGGCGTTTCGATAATAGAACCATCCGGTTTGGCCATCAGACCGCGCATGCCAGCCAGCTGACGAATCTGCTGGGCGGAACCACGCGCACCGGAATCAGCCATCATATAAACGGAGTTGAACGTCTTCGCCGTTTCCTTCTTGCCGTCCGGGCCTTCAACCTCCTCGCTCGCCAGGTTATCCATCATGGCACGCGCCACGCGATCAGTCGTCTGCGTCCACAGATCCACGACCTTGTTGTAACGCTCGCCAGCCGTAATCAGGCCATCGGCATACTGCTTCTGCACCTTGGCCACTTCCTGCTCGGTAGCGGAAACCAGCTTGCGTTTGGCCTCCGGCACCACCACATCATCCAGCGCAAACGAGGCACCGGAACGGGTGGCATAACCATAACCCAGCACTTTCAGACGGTCGGCAAACAGTACCGTTGCCTTGTTGCCAGCCGTGCGATAGCAGCGCTCGATAAGATTGGCCACTTCCTTCTTGGTCAGCTCGCGGTTGATACAGGAGAACGGCAATGCCTCCGGCAAAATAGTGGACAGAATCGCACGCCCTACCGTTGTCTCTTCACGCTTCTCGCGAATGCGACAGGTGATACGACTGTGCAGGGCCACCACACCGGCATCCATGGCACGAATCACTTCGTCCGGTGATGAGAACACCATGCCCTCACCCTTGTCGAACGGACGTTCACGCGTCAGGTAATAAATACCCAGCACCATGTCCTGTGTTGGCACAATGACCGGCTTGCCGGTGGCAGGCGACAGGATGTTATTGGTGGACATCATCAGCGCACGCGCTTCAGTCTGCGCCTCAATGGACAGCGGCACATGTACGGCCATCTGGTCACCATCGAAGTCGGCATTGAATGCCGTACATACCAGCGGATGCAGCTGAATGGCCTTGCCCTCGATGAGAATCGGTTCGAATGCCTGAATACCCAGGCGATGCAACGTCGGTGCACGGTTGAGCATGACCGGATGCTCGTGAATGACTTCGGCAAGAATATCCCACACTTCCGGAATACCCTGTTCAACAAGCTTTTTCGCCGCCTTGATCGTATTGGCCATGCCGCGCAATTCCAGCTTGCTGTAAATGAACGGCTTGAACAGCTCCAGCGCCATCTTCTTCGGCAGACCACACTGATGCAGTTTCAGTTCCGGACCGACCACAATGACCGAACGACCGGAATAGTCTACACGCTTGCCGAGCAGGTTCTGACGAAAACGCCCCTGTTTGCCCTTGATGATATCGGACAGCGACTTCAGCGGACGGCGGTTCGTGCCGGTGATCGGCTTGGAACGACGTGCGTTGTCAAACAGCGCATCAACGGATTCCTGCAGCATGCGCTTTTCATTGCGCGTGATGATTTCCGGCGCATTCAGCTCCAGCAGGCGACGCAGACGATTATTGCGGTTGATGACGCGACGATACAGATCGTTGAGGTCGGAAGTGGCAAAGCGACCGCCATCGAGCGGCACCAGCGGCCGGATTTCCGGCGGCAGTACCGGAATGACTTCCAGAATCATCCATTCCGGACGGTTGCCCGAATCAATCATGGCTTCCACGGTCTTCAGACGTTTGGTCAGCTTGGTCAGCTTGGTCACTGCCTTCGTCGCTGCAATCTGCGCACGCAGACTCTGACGCTCTTCTTCCAGGTCGATGCTGCGCAAGATTTCACGCAATGCTTCCGCACCCATGCCAACGCGGAATTCCTCACCGTATTCCTCGAATGCCTCGATATATTCGTCTTCGGTCAGCACCTGATACTGATCAAGACTGGTCAGCCCCGGATCGAGCACAACATAGGATTCGAAGTACAGAATGCGCTCAAGCTCCTTCAGCGTCTTGTCCAGCAACAGACCGATACGCGATGGCAGGCTCTTCAAAAACCAGATATGCGCTACCGGTGCAGCCAGATCGATATGCCCCATGCGCTCACGACGCACCTTGGACTGAATGACCTCCACCGAACACTTCTCGCACACCACGCCGCGGTGCTTCAGTCGCTTGTACTTGCCGCACAGACATTCGTAATCCTTGATCGGACCGAAGATCTTGGCACAGAACAGACCGTCACGCTCCGGCTTGAATGTACGATAGTTGATCGTTTCAGGTTTTTTGACCTCTCCGTACGACCATGAACGAATTTTTTCCGGGCTGGCCAGGCCAACACGCAAGCCATCGAAATCCTCGATACTGCTCGGCTTCTGGAACATCTTGAGAAGTTCTTGCATGACTTATTCTCCTTCAGTCTCGGCTGGTTTTTTCACCATATCGATATCAATGGCGAGGGCATTGAGTTCCTTGGTCATTACATTGAACGACTCCGGAATACCGGCATCGAACGACATATCGCCACGAACGATGGATTCGTACATCTTCGTACGTCCTTGCACGTCATCCGACTTCACAGTCAGCATTTCCTGCAGCGTGTAGGCCGCGCCATAAGCTTCCAGCGCCCACACTTCCAT
Source organism: uncultured Zetaproteobacteria bacterium (assembly GCA_964613235.1). Taxonomy (GTDB): domain Bacteria; phylum Pseudomonadota; class Zetaproteobacteria; order Mariprofundales; family Mariprofundaceae; genus J005. The sequence continues at coordinate 5,369 of CAZTGM010000052.1, forward strand.
TTCACCGAAACGCTGACCGCCGAACTGGGCCTTGCCGCCCAGTGGCTGCTGCGTTACCAGCGAGTACGGACCGGTGGAGCGGGCATGGATTTTTTCGTCCACCAGATGATGCAGTTTGAGGATGTACATATGACCGACGGTAACCGGACGGTCAAATGCCTCACCGGTTCGACCATCATACAACGTCGTCTGGCCAGACTCAGGCAGCCCTGCCAGCTTCAGCATGCGCCGGATATGCTCTTCCTTGGCACCATCAAATACCGGCGTGGCAATGGGTACGCCACCCTTGAGCAATTCGCACTGCTCCAGCAGTTCCTCTTCGGAAAATGTCTCGATACGCTGACATGCCTCCGCATCCTCGGCATAGGCCTCAAGCAGGAACTTGCGAATCTCCTCGCTCTTCCGTTTGGCTTCCACCATCTCGGCAATGCGTTTGCCCAGACCGCTGGCCGCCCAGCCCATATGGATCTCGAAAATCTGCCCGATATTCATTCGAGATGGCACACCTAGCGGGTTCAGACAAATATCCACGGAGGTGCCATCGGCCATATACGGCATGTCCTCTTCCGGCACGATAACCGAAATCACACCCTTGTTACCATGGCGACCAGCCATCTTGTCGCCCGGCTGCAGCTTGCGTTTGACGGCCACGAATACCTTGACCACCTTGATCATGCCCGGATTCAGTTCCGAGCCTTCACGTACCTTGGCAACCTTCTCCTCAAAACGTGCTTCCAGACGACTGCGTTCCTTGTCCAGGCTGTCCAGGATTTCCGCCATGCGGCTGTTCACGACATCGTCCTCAACGGAAACGGCGGCCAGATCACGCAACGCCAGTGCTTCCACATCGGCGGTCGTAATCTCCGCCCCCTTCTTCAGGCCCTTAAACTTGGCCGCGCTCTGTCCCACAAGAAGAGACGTTAAACGCGCCACCACATTGGCTTCAAGAATACGGCGCTCTTCTTCCTTATCCTGATACAGCTGTTCGACTTCTTCCTCTTCAATGGCCTTGGCACGATCATCCTTCTCGTCGCCACGACGGGTGAAGATCTGCACATCCACAACGACGCCTTCCTCGCCCGGCTTCACACGCAGACTGGTATCGCGCACATCGGCCGCCTTCTCGCCAAAGATAGCACGCAGCAGTTTTTCTTCCGGCGACAGCTGGGTTTCACCCTTCGGCGTTATCTTGCCGACAAGAATGTCACCCTGCTTGACCTCGGCACCGACATAGGCAATACCGGCTTCATCCAGATGACGCAATGCTTCCTCACCGACATTCGGAATATCGCGCGTGATTTCCTCGGCCCCCAGCTTGGTATCGCGAGCTACGCATTCAAACTCCTCGATATGAATCGAGGTATAGACATCTTCCTTGACCAGCTTCTCGGAAATTACGATAGCATCCTCAAAGTTGTAACCGCGCCACGGCATCAATGCCACCAGCACATTGCGGCCCAGCGCCAGTTCACCGTAATCGGTGTTCGGACCATCGGCAATGATTTCGCCACGATCGACCTTCTGGCCGGCCTTGACCAGCGGACGCTGGTTAAAGCAGGTGTTCTGGTTGGAACGGCGATATTTGAACAGACGATAGATATCCACACCTGGTTCGCCTTCCACCTGCTCGTCATCGTTCACTTTGACAACGATACGGCTGCCATCCACGCGCTCAACCACACCGCCACGACGAGCTACCATGCTGACGCCGGAGTCCTGCGCCACGCCGGCTTCCATACCAGTGCCAACCAGTGGCTTTTCGGAACGGATCAGCGGCACGGCCTGACGCTGCATGTTCGAACCCATCAATGCACGGTTGGCGTCATCGTGTTCAAGGAACGGTACCAGACCGGCCGACACGGATACCACCTGCGACGGCGATACGTCCATGAAATCGATTTCCGACGGGCTGACCATAACGAAATCGCCATCTTTCCGACACTGCACGAATTCAGCACCAAACCTGCCGTCTTCATCCACCCTGGCATTGGCCTGTGCAATAACATGGCGCCCTTCATCAATGGCCGACAAATATTGCACCTCATCGGTTACCTTGCCGTCAACAACCTTGCGATACGGCGTTTCAATAAAGCCGAACTCGTTGACCGTGGCATAGCAGGCCAACGAGTTGATCAGGCCGATATTCGGACCTTCCGGCGTTTCAATCGGACACAGACGGCCGTAGTGTGTCGGATGCACGTCGCGTACCTCGAAACCGGCACGCTCACGCGACAAACCGCCGGGGCCAAGCGCCGACAAACGACGCTTGTGTGTCACTTCGGACAACGGATTGGTCTGGTCCATAAACTGCGACAGCTGCGAGGAACCGAAGAACTCGCGCACGGCAGCAATCAGCGGTTTCGCATTAACCAGATCGGACGGCATCATTTCCGTCAAATCACCGGAACTCAGACGCTCACGGATAGCGCGTTCCATACGAATCAGGCCAACACGAATCTGGTTTTCCAGCAATTCGCCGACCGAACGCAGGCGACGGTTGCCCAGGTGGTCAATATCGTCCACTTCACCAATACCGTCGCGCAGCGCCAGCATGGTATCCAGTGTCATCAGAATATCTTCCACGCGCAGCGTGCCCTGCTCCAGTGGCACATCATCATTGCTGATACCCAGACGGCTATTCAGCTTCATGCGACCCACGCGGGACAAATCGTAACGCGAGGCATCGAAGAACAGGGAGTCAAACAGTGAACGCGCCGTTTCCACCGTCGGCGGCTCGCCGGGGCGCATCATGCGGTAAATCTCGACCTGTGCTTCCTCTTTCGACTGCACCATATCCAGACGCAACGTGTCGGCCAGCCACGGACCGCGGATCGAGCTGTCGATCAGCAGGCAATCAAACTGCTTCACGCCTGCACCTTCCAGCGCCAGCAGCGAGTCTTCAGTCAGTTCCTGATTATGATCCAGCAGCATTTCGCCACCTTCAAGCATCACCGGCTCGGCCGTCACTTCACCAATGATGACCTCACGCGGCATATCCAGCCATTTCACACCGGCTTCCGTCAGGCGCTTGATCGTCAGACGGTTGAACTTTTTGCCCTCGGCCAGAATGCGCTTGCCATCAACCTTGATCGTCGTAGCCGAACGCGTGCCCAGGAATGTTTCGGGATCAAACTTCACCTGGAAGCCCTTCTTCGTCAGGCGATAGGTACGACGCCCGTAAAAACGATCCAGAATATCCTGCGTGGACATACCCAGCGCCTTGAGCAGGATGCCAACAGGCATCTTGCGGCGCAGATCGATACGGAAATTCACCTTGTCCTTGGCATCGAATTCGAAATCCAGCCACGAACCGCGATACGGAATCAGACGAGCGTTAAACAGGAACTTGCCGGAGGCATGTGTCTTGCCGGAATCATGACCAAAAAACACGCCCGGCGAGCGATGCATCTGCGAGACAATGGCACGCTCAGTACCGTTGATAATAAACGAGCCGTGCTCGGTCATCAGCGGGATCTCGCCCATGTATACGGACTGATCACGCACTTCTCGCACCTTGCGACTGCGCTTTTCTCCTTCGGTTTCAAAAATCTTCAAACGCAGACGAACCTTGACCGGCAGGGCGTAGGTCAGATCGCGGCGGCGACATTCATCCAGATCATAACGCGGCGGGCTGTATTCCAGCCCTTCAAAATTGAGTTCGGCATTGCCGGTATAATCACGCACGGGGAAAATACTCTGAAACACCGTCGCCAGACGGGAATCATTGATCTGTTCGCCGTAACCGACGAACTCATGGTAGGAACGTGTCTGCAGCTGCAGCATGTTCGGCATACCGATCGGAGACTGGATTTTACCAAAATTCTTGCGGATACGTTTGGATGTTGCGTGCTTAGCCATAATGCCCTCGAAACAATAAATTCAAATTTTCAAAACCGAAAAAGGCCAAACCCCGATGATAACATCATCGGGGGTTGACCGGATCAACGCTTACGTTACACAAACGTAGATGCGTACTTACTTGAGCTCGACGGTAGCGCCAGCTTCTTCCAGCTTCTTCTGCAGCTCTTCGGCTTCGTCCTTGGCCACACCTTCCTTGACGGCTTTCGGTGCGCTTTCAACCAGTTCCTTGGCTTCCTTCAGGCCCAGGCCGGTGATTTCACGGACGGCCTTGATGACCTGAATCTTCTTGTCGCCGGCAGATGCCAGAACCACGTCGAAGTCGGTCTTTTCTTCAGCAGCAGCTTCGCCGCCACCTGCTGCCGGAGCAGCAGCCACTGCAACCGGTGCAGCAGCGGAAACGCCAAACTTGTCTTCCAGTGCGGAAACCAGCTCGGACAGCTCCAGTACGCTCATGTTTTCAATTGCTTCAATCAGTTCGTCTTTCGTTAATGCCATGGTAATAAGCTCCTCTTGCTTGTTTTAAAGTTAATAGAAATAAATGTTATGCCGCTTGTTTCTGATCGCGAATAGCTGCCAGTGTCCGCACAAACGATGCGGGAACCTCGGCCAGCGTACGAACAAAACCACTGATCGGCGACTGCATGCTGCCCAGCATCTTGGCCAGCAGGACTTCGCGCGATGGCAGTTTGGCCAGGGCAATTACCCCTGCCACATCCATCGCCTTGCCGTCGAGCACACCACCCCTGATTTCCAGAGCTTTATGCTCCTTGGCGAAATCAGCGATAGCTTTGGCCATTTCCACCGGATCATTACCATATGCGATGGCGATCGGTCCGGTAAACAGCGCTTCAGCAGCCTTGAAGCCCGTGTCTTCTGCCGCGCGGCGTGCCAAGGTATTCTTGACCACCTGAAGTGACACATTCGCCTGATGCAGACGACGACGAAGATCTCCCATCTCCGACACCGTCAGACCACGATACTGCGCCACAACGCCAGCAGATGACTCAGACCAAGCTGAATGCAGCTCATCGACAATGCGTTGCTTGTCTTGTCTGTTCACATCTACCCCCTTGCTTTCGACCCGTGCAAGTGAGCTTACACCCCATCTATGCAGGATAAGTTATCCGATTAAGTGCTGACGCACTCCTGCAGTCTTGGACGGATCGTTATTTTCGACATCCCCTCTACAGCGAACCGTTGAAGATACTGTCGAACTGTTCGGTACTTGCGTACCTCGCCGGCTCAATCCACCGGCTGATCTGCCCGGGCCCTGACGGACCCGATGCCATTAAAGTGTTGTTTCGTCCACGCGGACGCCCGCGCCCATCGTCGAGGAAACGGACATGCGCTGCATGTAACGCCCCTTGGCCGATGCCGGCTTCATGCGGTTCAACTCAGCCAGCAGCGTCTCGATATTTTCGAGAATCTTTTCCTCGCTGAATGAGCGACGTCCAACCGGCGCATGAATAACACCGGCCTTGTCCACGCGCACTTCGATCTGACCGGACTTGATGGCCGATACGGCCTTCTTCACATCCATGGTCACCGTGCCCAGCTTCGGATTCGGCATCAGACCACGCGGACCCAACACACGACCCAGACGACCGACCTGTGCCATCATGTCCGGCGTGGCGACAACGCGATCGAAGTCCAGGAATCCGCCCTGCACCTTTTCCACCAGATCTTCCGCGCCGACAATATCTGCACCGGCTTCCTTCGCTTCTTCAGCCTTCGGACCCTTGGCAAACACGGCAACGCGCACGGACTTGCCCGTGCCGTTCGGCAATGCAATCGAGCCACGCACCATCTGGTCGGCATGACGCGGATCCACACCCAGCTTGATGGCCACATCTACAGATTCGTCAAATTTTGCTGCGGGCTGTGCCAGCACGGCCTTGACCGCCTCGGCTACGGTTACGGCCTCGGCAGGAACAGCCTCAACACATGTTTTCATTCGTTTTGTCAGCTTTGCCATGATTGCGCCCCCTAGCCTTCGACTTCCAGGCCCATCGAACGAGCCGTACCTTCGACAATGCGCATTGCCGCTTCAATGTCATAACAGTTCAGATCAGGCATCTTGACTTCGGCAATCTCTTTTACCTGTTCGCGCGTGACCTTGCCGACCTTGTCCTTGTTCGGCTGTGAACTGCCTTTCTGAATCTTTGCAGCCTTCTTCAGCAGCACCGAAGCCGGCGGAGTTTTGATCACGAAATCGAAGGAGCGATCCTGATAGACGGAAATCACGACCGGCAGGGGCATGCCCTTTTCCATCTCCTGCGTTTTGGCGTTAAACGCCTTGCAGAATTCCATAATATTGACGCCAGCCTGACCCAGCGCGGGACCTACCGGCGGTGCAGGATTGGCAGCACCAGCCGGCACCTGCAACTTCACGATTTTATCGAGTTTCTTAGCCATTGCTCTTTTTTCTCCATGCGGCGTCAGACCATATGTCTTTCACCGTTATTCGCATGCCGGCAAGCCGGCCATGCTCCCGCACATTGCGGTAATGTGCTTCACCATTGTGAAGCCATGCCGCCACGACCGATACAGACCGGCCGCAGCTGCAAATCAGCTCTTTTCCACCTGCACGTAATCCAGTTCCACCGGCGTCGGCCTGCCGAAAATCGACACGCTGACCTTCAGCTTGGCCTTGTCTTCAAGCACTTCCTCAACCACGCCGTTAAAAGAGGCAAACGGGCCATCAATGACGCGCACGGCATCACCAATATCGAACATGACCTTCGGCTTCGGATGCTCGATCCCTTCCTCGATCTGGCGACGCAGGGCTTCCACCTCATGCGGCGGCATCGGACGCGGCTTGTTGGCCGAGCCAAGAAAACCGCTGACATGCGGCGTATCCTTGACGATATGCCATGTCTCGTCGTTGAGTTCCATTTCCACCAGGATATAGCCTGGGAAAAATTTCCGCTTGCTGGTGACCTTCTGGCCGCCTTTCAGCTCCACAACTTCTTCGCGCGGCACAAGGATTTCACCAAACACCTCTTCCTTGCCAGCGCGCTGGATATTTTCCTGTAGCGCACCGAGCACCTTGTCTTCAAAGCTCGAATGCACCTGCACCACATACCATCGTTTTGCCATCAGATCACCTTCTGTACGAGCCAGCTGAGAATCGAGTCCACGGCCCACAGAAACAGAGCGACAAAAATCACCATAACCATGACCATAATTGTGGCCTGGATCGTTTCCTTGCGTTCCGGCCAGGTAACCTTTTTGGCCTCGACCTTCACTTCACTCATAAATTTCTGCATATCCGACAAGCGACTCATATCCTACCTCTTCCGTTCATCTGCCAAAGTGGCAGGCCAGGAGGGACTCGAACCCCCAACCCCCGGTTTTGGAGACCGGTGCTCTACCAATTGAGCTACTGGCCTGTAACCCTCAGGAAATTTTCGTTTCCTTGTGCGGTGTGTGCTTACGGCAAAAGCGGCAGTATTTACTCAATACCAGCTTTTCGGTTGTCGTACGCTTGTTCTTGTCCGTTGTATAATTACGACGTTTGCATTCTTCACATGCCAATGCCAACAAATCACGCATTCCATTCTCCAGTGACGCCAAAACGGCAGCAGGAAAAACCTGCCGCCGTCCCAGCTTGTTTCAGCGTTTTACTTAATGATCTCGGTAACGACGCCAGCGCCGACCGTGCGGCCACCTTCGCGA
>CAZTGM010000053.1:0-11990 GCA_964613235.1 uncultured Zetaproteobacteria bacterium
CTAGACACCTGAGAGCTACATACTTTAGCTCAAAGGAGGTCACGATGAGTGGCAAGCGATATACGGAAGAATTCAAGATCGAAGCAGTCAAGCAGGTAGTGGATCGGGGTTACTCGGTCTATTCGGTCGCGGAGCGACTGGGCATCAGCACGAAGAGCCTCTATGAGTGGATCAAACGTTACGGGGATCCTGCGTCGGATTACAATCAACTGACCCAGGAAATCCGGGCGCTGAAAGCTGAGTTGAAGCGCGTAAGGGATGAGAGGGACATCTTAAAAAAGGCCACAGTGTACTTTCGTAAGCTTCCCCAAATAGTAGACAGTTCATAAGGCCCTCCCTGCGATGCATACACTGAGCGGTGCAAACCTCGGCATATGCGCTAGAATCGCACAACCGGGAGGAATGAATGCGCCGGGATATTCTCGTTTTTGATATTGAAACCGTGGCCGATGCCGATGCCGCGCGGCGTTTGTTACGCCTGCCGGAACTTGATGATGTGCAGGCCCGCGATGCCCTGAGCGATTACTTCCTCGACAAGACAGATGGCCGCAACGATTTTCCACGCCACCCCTTTCATCAGGTTGTGGCCATTTCCTATGCACATCTGGTGCGCGAACCGGGCGAAGAAGGCACGGAAATCGTTATCCGCCGCCTGGCCACCGGCGGCACGGCAGCCAGTGATGAGGCGGAGATACTGCAGGGGTTTTTCGCCATTATCGAACAGCGTGCGCCGCAACTGGTCAGTTTTAACGGACGTGGCTTTGATATCCCTGTGCTGAAATATCGCGCCATGGTGCACGGGCTCAGCTGCCCGCGCTGGTTCAATGAGGGCGATAAATGGAACAATTACGATGCCCGCTATGCCGGCACCTATCACCTGGATATGTTGGAAACCCTTTCCGATTACGGCGCCTCGGCCCGCTGCTCAATGGATGAGGTGGCAGCCAGCTTCGGCGTACCTGGCAAACTGGATACCGCAGGCAGCGATGTGCGCGCCATGTTCGAGAGCAACGATATCGATGCGATCCGAAATTATTGTGAAACCGATGTCTGCACGACGCTACTGCTGTTTCTGCGCTGGCAATTATTCTCCGGCGCACTCACGGCTTCCGCCTATGCCCGCACCATGCTCGGCTTCCGTAATTACCTGCAGGCAGAAAGCGAACAACGCCCCTGGCTGGAGGAATACCTGCAGGCCTGGGATGCGCTGACTGCGCAATAACGCCTATACGCCTGCTTCCAGCAACTCCTTCAGATTCTCGAAATCGGCTTTCATTTCCCGCTCCGCAATATGCGCCACTACAGGCGATGCGACCTTAAAGAAACGACCGACATCGATGCTCAGCATGCGTGTGACGCGGGTGCCGCCATCGATGGCCTCGAAACGCATCGAAGTTTCCATGGAAAACGGGCCGGAAATCGTTTTTGCCTCCCAGTAGCTGCCGTCTTCACTACGCTCGGTCACTTCCCATTCCTGTTCGATAATTCTGCCAAGGAACTTCTCCTTGGCGCGATAAATCGTGCCTTTGGTCGGCGGCCCATCGGTCACCTTGATCGTTTCCCATACCGATGCCTGCCATAATGGGTCATTGTCGCAGTTATCGACAAAGGCGATCACTTCTGACAATGGTCGTTTGATCTCAATGCTGGTTTCCAATTTGCTTAACGGCATCTCACCCTCCTGTTTCTCCGCATGCCTGTAATCATAGCAAAAGCCATAGCCGATTGTCAGCACAGCGGCAGGGCCGCGAACACGAACAGCGCCGTCACCGGCGCCACATTTAAAACTCCCGCAGCAATTCGGTGATGCCGGTCTTGGCGCGCGTTTTCTCGTCCACCTTCTTCACAATCACCGCACAATACAGATTCGGACCACCGGACTTACCCGGCATAGAACCGGATACGACCACGGAATATGGTGGCACTTCACCGAAATAGGTTTCACCGGTCTCGCGATCGATGATGCGCGTGGACTGACCGATATAGACGCCCATCGAAATCACCGAGCCTTCGCGCACGATAACACCCTCCACGATCTCGGAGCGCGCGCCGATAAAACAGTTATCCTCGATAATCGTCGGGCTGGCCTGTAAGGGCTCCAGCACACCGCCGATACCAACACCGCCGGAGAGATGCACATTCCTGCCAATCTGCGCACAGGAGCCCACCGTCGCCCAGGTATCCACCATCGTACCCTCATCGACATAGGCGCCGATATTGACATAGGACGGCATCAACACGCAGCGCGGCGCGATATAGGAGCCTTTGCGCACGGTTGCCGGCGGCACGACACGAATGCCTGCCTTGTGGAACATCTGCTCACCCCAGGTCGCGAATTTCAGCGGCACCTTGTCGTAGTAATTCGACACACCACCATTAATGAGCTGGTTGTCATGCAGCTTGAAAAACAGCAGCACGGCCTTTTTCAGCCATTCGTTGGTCACCCATTCACCGGCTTCGTTTTTCTCGGCCACACGCACGCCACCATCATCCAGCAACTGAATGGAATGCTCGACTGCATCGCGGATCTCCTGCGATGCGCTGCGGATATCCCATGACTCTCGTGTATCCCAGGCTTGTTCGATGACGTCCTTCAGGTGGTTCATACTGTCTCCTTTATCTTCCATTCCCTTGCGATGACGGAAAGCTCGACCAAAGCGCGCCGCTTTTCAAGCCAGCACAACTTCCTCAGGCCGAGCATGCGACAAAAACTCGATATTCGACATCGTCAGGCCATAGGCGCCGGCCAGGCCGAACACGGCAATATCGCCGACATCCGCTGCCTCGACAAACACATCATTGGCCAGCTTGTCCGCGCCTGTACATAGCGGGCCACCGAAATACACCGACTCCTTGCGCACCGACTCCTGGGCGGCAAACAGCGGCGGTCGCTGCATGCGCACAATGGCCAGCGGATGATTGATGGCCAAGGCCGCAGGCCGACGGAAATGATTGATGCCGCCGGCACAGATGACCTGTTTCTTGCCGCGCGATTCCTTGATATCGAGGATTTCCGTGCAGAACCAGCCGGAGTCAGCGGCCAGATAACGCCCCAGTTCCAGGAAAAAGGTGCGTCCGCCAAAACCGAAACGCTCAGTCAGGGCACGCAGCCCATCGGCATAGGCGCGTGGATCGAAGTCCTGCCCTGTTTCCAGATAGTCCACACCGAAACCGCCGCCGAAATCGATGATATTGCAATGAACGTCGTCATAGTTCGACTCGATATCACGCGCCATGCCAAACACCAGTTCACAGTTTTTCAGCAAATCATCCACGCACAACACACCGGAAGCCGCATACACGTGCAGACCGCGGAAGCGCAGGCCGGGAAGCGCCAATATCTGCGGCAAGACCTGATCCAGTTTTTCCTCATCGACACCGAACTTCTTGGAGCCGCCGGAAAACGTCGTCTGAGCTTCATGAATATCAAAATTCGCATTGATACGCAGTAGCACGTCCTGCCGCCTGCCCATGCGCTCGCAGATGGCATGCAGGCGGTGCGCTTCCAGCAAGGATTCGACATGCACCGTGCGGATACCGTGCTCCACGGCCCATTGCAATTCCTCAACAGATTTGCCTGGGCCGGTATAAATCAGTTGTTCGGCCGCAAAGCCCACCGCCACGGCCTTCTCCGCCTCGCCCAGGCTGGCAATCTCAATACCCTGCACGCCAGCCTTGCGTGCCGCACGCAAAAACGCGGCATGCGGATTGGCCTTCATGGCATAATAAATATCCACTTCCTCAGGCATCAAAGTAGCAAGATGCGCAATCTTCTCACGCATCGCACGGGTATCGTAAATATAGACATTGAGCGTGTGACCCGTGGCCGCACGACGTTTCAGTTCTTGTTCAAGCGCAACGGGAATTTGCATACTACATCCTTATGGCGCGCAAACGCCGGGCAAGCTCGGCCGCTGTTTCCGGCCCGTCCACCAGCGCTGCACGAATATAGTTCCAGCCGGGATTAATGCCATCCGCACCTTCGGCCGAAAGATAGGCACCGGGTAATACGGTCACTGCCTGTTCGCGAAAGGCCGCCTGTGCGAAACGTTCGCCGTCGCGGACCTGCAACCAGACAAAAAAGGAACCTGCCGGCATGTCCCCTGCATCATATACATCAAAGAAAGCCTGCAGGCTTTGCCGATATACCTGCAGATTGGCCGCGACATGCTCCTCATCCCGCCATGCCGCCATGGCCACATGTTGCAACGGCAGCGGTGTGGCAGGCCCTGTATAACTGCGCAGTTTGGCAAAGCGTGCTATCAGCTCCGCATCCCCGGCAATACAGCCGCTGCGCAGGCCCGGCAAAGCTGAACGCTTGGATAATGAATTCATGACCAGGCAACGGGCATAATCGTGACGGCCGAGTTGCGCGCACACTTCCAGCAGGCCGACCGGCTGCTGCTGCCAGTAGATTTCTGAATAGCATTCATCGGCCACGATATAAAAATCATGGACATCGGCCAGTTCCAGCAGGCGACGATAATAATCCGTATCGGCAATCCAGCCGGTGGGATTGGATGGCGAGCAGACATAAACAAATGCCGTTTGCCGCCAGACATCCTCCGACACCTGATCGATATCCGGCGCAAAACCGGAATTCTGCGTGCACGGCATCAGCCACGGCTCGGCACCGGCTAGCACGGCCGCACCCAGATAAATCTGGTACATCGGATTGGGCATCAGCACATACGGTCTGCTCCCTGCATCCGGATTCACCAATGCATGCGCCACGGCAAATAATGCCTCGCGCGTGCCGTTGGCGCTTAACACCTGCGTTTGCGCATCCATCTCCGGAAGCGAAAAACGCTGTATCAGCCAGTTGGCCATGGCCTCGCGTAAGGCCAGCGTGCCCGAAGTCGGTGGATATTTCGAAAACCCCTGCAATTGCTCCTGCAATACTGGCGCGACAAAGTCCGGCAGCGGCAGGCGTGGCTCACCGGCACCGGCATCGATAGGCGACAGCTCGGGATTCGGCGTCAATCCGTGCAATAAGGTGCGCAGGCGCGCAAACGGATAGGCGCCCAGCCGTTGCAGCCTGGACTGGGCCGTTTTTGTTTGATCAGTCACGCATCAGGTCCACGGCATGCGCCCTGATCGGCTCACTCCATGGGCCGAAATGTCCGTCCACATCCACGGCACGGATACGGAACAGAAAATCCTGATTTCGGGTGCGCAAATTGAGCAATTTCGTCAGGCGCTCACCAACCTGCTTGGCATACGGCTCCTGCTCGTAATAGCGCCGCCACATGCCCGGACACTGGCAATACGGGTCGATCTCCGTGCGATCAATCTGATAACCCACGCCAGCAGGATTGCCCTGCAGAACAAACCCCAGCTTCAATGCCGGGCCGGTTACTTCATAATGCAGTTCCACGATCTGCGGTGCTGCCATCACCTGTTCATTCTCCGCGATCTGCGGTGCATCCTTGAAACCGCAGGATGACAACACCAACATCAATAACAGCATCCATCCTTTATGCCTCATGCAAACGCTCCTTCCACTTTTGTACCTGTTGCCTGACCTGTGTCGGCGCCGTACCGCCGACATGATCGCGTGCCTGCACACAGGCGTCCACCGACAGCACTGCCACCATTTCCGGCTGCAGGCGTGCATCGATAGCCGCACAGGCTGCGGCATCCATTTCATGCAATTCGATATCATGTTCAATGCACCAGGCCACCGATTTGCCGACAATGGCATGCGCCTCGCGAAATGGTACACCGGCACGCACCAGCGCATCGGCCAGATCAGTCGCCGTGGCAAAGCCTGCAGCCGCAGCCTGACGCAGCGCAGCCGTATGTACTTTCATGTCCGGCAACATGGCCGTAAAAATGGCCAGGCAACCTTCCAGCTGATCCAGCGCATCGAATACTGCGCCCTTGTCTTCCTGCATGTCCTTGTTATAGGCCAGCGGCAGGGATTTCACCGTCATCAGCATGGCGACCAGGCCGCCGATAATACGCCCGCTCTTGCCACGCACCAGTTCCGGCATATCCGGATTCTTTTTCTGTGGCATAATGCTTGAGCCGGTACAATAGGCATCCGGCAATTCGATAAAGCCAAACTGCGCGCTCATCCACAGGATCAGTTCCTCGGAAAAACGCGACAGATGCACGGCTGTGATCGAAGCCGCAGCCAACAATTCCATAATGAAGTCTCGGTCGGAGACCGCATCCAGCGAATTCTGACAGGGCTGGTCAAAGCCCAATGCCTCCGCCGTCATATCGCGATCGATATTAAACGTCGTTCCGGCCAGTGCCGCGCTGCCCAGCGGACACTGATTCATGCGCTGCCGCGCATCGGCAAAACGCCCGGCATCACGATGCAACATTTCCGTATAAGCCAGCAGATGATGACCCAGCGTCACCGGTTGCGCAGTCTGCAAATGTGTGAAACCGGGCATCACCGTATCCGCATGCGCTTCCGCCAATGTCACCAGCACCGATTGCAGGCGGCGAAGATGTGCCATGATGTCATCACAACGACGACGCAGATACAATCGCGTATCCGTAGCCACCTGATCATTGCGACTGCGCCCGGTATGCAGGCGCTTGCCGGCATCACCAATCAGTTCGGTCAGCCGCGCCTCGATATTCATATGTACGTCTTCCAGCGCCACCGAAAAAGTGAAATCACCGGCCTCGATCTCTGCCTGCACAGCATCCAGCCCCTGCAAAATCACCGTTACATCCTGTTCGCTGAGAATTCCCTGTTTGCCGAGCATACGCGCATGCGCGCGGGAACCCTCGATGTCTTCGGCATACATGCGCGCATCGACATCGATGGATGCGTTAAACTGCTCCACCAGTTCATCCGTCGCCTGCGCGAAGCGACCGCCCCAGAGTTTTTCCTTGGCCATGATAACTCCTTCAATCCACCCGCAACTCTAACCCGGACATGTCCCGAAAACCACGCATGCAGCAACCATCCGCATGCTATTCCCGCGCAGGCAGGTATTCCCCGGCATCGAAATACTCCGTCGTCACCGGCGATGCCAACGTATTGATCGGCAGCTCGGCCTCCAGTGCCGATACCGTTGCCGGCTTGCCATGCGTTTCCGGATGTTTGGCAATAAGAAACGAACAGATATCGCAATACTCCTCAATGGAAATATTGAATGTGCCGATACGCCGTGCCAGCGCGATAATCTCTTCCTTGTCCCATGCGATCAGCGGCGGCAACAGCGGCAACTCCGAAGCATCATAAATGGCGCGGATATTGCCCAGCGTCTGACTGGCTACCTGTCCCAGCGAATCGCCGGTGACCAGCGCCTGTGCCTGGATTCCGGCTGCAATCTTCGCCGCTTCGCGGATCATCTGTCGCTTATAGATAATCATGCGATACTCCGCTGGCACCAGCGCAATGGCATGCCGCTGGAACTCCTCCAGATCAACCCGATGCAGGGTCAGTCGTCCCTGATAGCGGGAAAGCTGCCGGGCAAGGTCGCGTATCTTTTTGAAATCACGGTTAATTGTACTGTTATAACAATGAACTAACGTTACGTTCATGCCACGCTTCATCATGGCATAGGCAGCGACCGGCGAATCGATACCGCCGGAAAACAGTACCACACCCCGCCCCGCCGAACCGACAGGCAAACCACCGATGCCGGTGATTTTGCGTGTGTAAATATAAGCCGCGTCCTTGCCGACCTCGACATGCACATCAATCTCCGGATCGTCCAGTTGCACCTTCAGCTCGAGGTGCGTCTTGAGATAGCCACCGATTTCGAAATTCAGTTCCGGACTGGTCAACGGAAACTGCTTGTTACCACGACGTGCCGAAACACGGAACGGACGCCCGCGCACATCCGTGCCATGGTCGGCCAGCACGGCATCAACGGCAGCCTGCTGCATCGCTGTCAGATCCAGCGGTGCCTCATGCACCAGCGAAAAATTGCGAATACCCGGAATCAGTGCCAGCTCATCCAGCAGCCCCGGCGGAATCTCCGTCACATCGGCACACATGCGTCCGTGCTCCCGATGAAAGCCGTCAGGCGCCAGAATCGGGCGTATCACCTGTTTGATATTGCGCGCCATTTGCCGCTCAAACTGGGAACGGTTTTTACCCTTGAGAGATAACTCGCCGAAATGGAAAAGAATTTTTGGCATGGCCGCAGCCTAGCCCGGTTTTTTCATGAACACCATGCGCAAGGAGTACGATTACCCGGCAACACCGCCGCTCGCGATCAGGCAATCGGCCAGTGCAACGGCGGATGCGGCAAAAACACGAAACCCAGCAATACGGCAGCATACAACAGCACATACCCCTGCCATTCGCGCAGACTGAACACAGTCAGCGCACTACCAAATGAAGCTTTTAACCGATGACCGGCCAGATTGACACTGTATATCTCGTCAAGCAGCAAATGCAGCAGGTAGCCACCACTGACAAACAGACCGGCCAGCCGGTAAAACTGCGCGTGCCAGCCCAACAACCCTTCGCCCAACAGCATGGTAACCAGACCCGCCAGTACAGCTGCCGGCACGGAATGAAACAGACCGCGATGCACGGTCATATGCGCGAAGGCAGGATAAACTACCATGCGCACAACAGCGACACCCAGCAGGGCCAGCAACAACAGCACCGGCAATGGTTGCCTGCCCATCAATGCAAACATCAGCGCAACAGCGGTCGCAAAGCTCAACAGCCCGAACACCATGCGAATGGAAATGGAATGATCCGAATCCACATCCGGCAGGATACCGGCCACGGTCCCCATACCCAGCAACAACAGGGCTTGTGGCTCGCTGGCCAGGCCGGATTGCACGCATACGCCGGCACCCGCCAGCGATGCTGCGCCGGCCACGGTAATATGGGTCTGGAAGCTGGCCATGGCACACCTCCTGCAAGACGGATGCAGGCATATTGGCGACATGCATGCGCATTTCCGTGAGCCGGCACACCAAAAACGGCATTCAGGTGCGCAGTTGTTCGTCCGCCGGTGGCGAATCCCCCCTGAATGAATCCATCAAGTGCTCCAGCCAGCGTCGCAAACGCTGCATTCCTTCTCTGAAATCATCAAAGTCTTCCGATGAAAGCGCGCCATCCTTGTTACGATCGACGGCATTGAATGCCTTGCGTGCCAACGGCTCAAGCTTCTGCAACATTTTACCGCTGCCCTTGCCGGCCGAGTTCATCAACTCTTCAAATGTGACATGACCATCTCCATTCTGGTCATAGTCATGCATATCCGGCTCATCCGCATAGGCAGACGAAAGCCAGCCACAAACAAGCAACGGCAACATCACTGTCCGGAAATGAAGTTTAAGCATAATCATGCTCCAGTTCCGCCAGGCGCCTAGCCGCTTCCGTCACCTGATGTTCATGAAATACGGAAATACCATGCCGTGCCAGCAAGCGCGTGGTCACACCCTGGCCTGCCACTTTCGTTTTGGAAAATGAACCGTCATTGACCTGCGAAACGCCACAGGAAGGGCTGCCTTCCTTGAGAATGGCAATCTTGATCTGATGCCGCCAGCAATCTGCCAGTGCCTGCTCCGCTCCGGCCAGAAAGGCATCGGTCACATCAATGCCATCACCTCGCAATACACGCGCCTTTCCCTGCAACACAGATTCGGCATCGCCGCCCTCGATCTCGGCTACCGGACGAGGCACAGGCAATCCTGCCTCGGTTTCCGGACAGAATGGAACCAGACGTCCTTCCTGCTCCCACTGGCGCAACAGGCCACATTGTTCACAGTCCTTGCCGTCGTATCGAACCTTCTCGCCCAGCAAACATGCGCTTACCAGAATCTTCTGCATGGCCCTAGCTTAGATGAGGGAGGGCACATCTGCCAAGCTCGAAGCCAGCAGGCATGCAACGGTCTGTCGATCCGGCAAAGCCGTACGTGCACCAAGCCGCGTACAGGCAAGCGCGCCGGCTGCCGATGCAAATCGCAGCAATGACTGCCAGTCCATTCCTCGCGCCAGACCCAGCGCATACGCGCCGTGAAAGGCATCGCCGGCTCCGGTACTGTCCACGACATCCACAGGGAATGCCGGCAGCTGGCCGAATTCCCCGTCGCAGAACCACAACAAGCCTTCTGCCCCCAGCGTAATGACCACGCGATTGCGCCTGGCCGCCAGCATACGCAGCGCCTGCCCGGCATCATCCGTGTCGCAAAATGTGCAGGCAAAGCGTTGTGAAGCAACCAGATGCCCTACGCGCCAGACCAGCGCCTCGGTACCCTGGTGCACGGAACCGGCATCCAGCACCGTCATCACTCCCTGTTGTTCAGCCTGCTCCTGCAGGCGCACGGAAAGCAAGGGTTCATGGCCATCAAACAGCATGACCGCAGCCGACATGCGCGCTGTCGGCAATACATCGGCCGCGAGCCAGGGCATATCGCCCTTAAAATTGATAACCGAACGACAACCATCGGGTTTGGCCAAGATTTGCGAAACCGGCGTCTTCCCGCGGCGCACAAGCCATTGCGCGTCCACGCCGGCCTGCTGCAGCTCCCTGCAATGCATATCGCCAAACATGTCTGTACCCAACGTGCCGACAAAAGCCACCGTACCGCCAAGTCGGGCCACCTGCACCGCCGCATTGGCGGCCGGCCCGCCGCCGCACAGATCCATGGCATCCGCCTGCATTTTTTCATCGGCCGCCGGATGATGCGCTACAGACATCGTCACATCGCAGGATGCATGTCCCACACACAGCACGTCCATAACCCCCTCCCATAAACGAAAAAATCCGCCCCGATATTAACCGGGGCGGATTCAGAAACACACGATTTAAGTAATTAAATCAATAGCGCGGCTGACGCGGACGTGCCTCGTTGACGGTCAGATTACGACCCTGATGTTCCTGACCATTCAGCGCATCAATCGCCGCCTGACCTTCATCGTCATTTGCCATATCAACAAATGCAAAGCCGCGGCTGCGACCGGATTCACGATCCGTAATCACCTTGGCAGACGATACATCGCCGAACTCGCCAAACAAGTCCATCAAATCGTCTTCCGTGGTACGGAAAGAAATATTACCAACATAAATATTCATCTAGAAAAAAACCTCTGTCTTCAATCAAATTAAACATTGAACCAATCAGTGAAACCGGAATCACTGCCATCATCCGAAGACTTCCAGAAACCAACAGCAGACAGCCTGCACTCATCACTCAACGGCACCACTATACGGCACTGCCACCAATTGCCAAGCCTTTTGATGTGACACCTCAATGACATGCGGTGCAAAAAAGAGGACTTTCCTTGCTCATGCCCCCCTGCAAACCAGACAGCACAGTACCTTGCAATGGAATGACACTGTCAGGCAATACGCTTAAAAAGTTACGGCTTCATTAACGAGCTCCGCCTGTTCCAACGCACTACTCGCAATTTTGCAATGGCCAGCTCCAGATCCAGCAAGGCACGGGTAGCTTTGTCCCTGTCCGACGAAGCCAGTAATGTTTTGGCCTGTTCGACAGCACGCTTCGCCTGAGCCGCATCAATATCATCAGCACGCTCAATCGCATCAGCGAGAATGGTAATGGCATCCGGCTGCACCTCCAGGAAACCACCGTAAACCACCATATAATCCGTATGACATTCCGCACATGATTCATCTCCGGGGCAATCAATGCGAATCGCACCACCCCTGAGCACGGCCAGCAACGGTGCATGGCCGGGTAATATCGCAAGCTCACCGGCAACACTCGGCGCAATCACCATATTGGCCCGGCCCCGGTACACTTCCAGCTCCGCCGTCGCAATCAGGATACTCATGCACTTCATCGCCCCCTCCTCGCCTCACTCCACCATGATCATACAAGACAACCATGCCACAGACGGCTTCTGCTTCTATGCTTCTATAGATTCATGTTCATACCGCACACAAGACCTGACATACTGTTCCACTCCATACGCACAGCAGCTTCTCGGTGTCATTGCCACCCGCCTGATGTGAAGCTGCCGCAACAACTCTATTTAGATTCCCCTCAAAAAGTCACAACCCATTGATATATTGAGACAAAGCGAT
>CAZTGM010000054.1:0-7828 GCA_964613235.1 uncultured Zetaproteobacteria bacterium
AGGGTACGCTGATTATGTCGGATATCGTGCCGCAGCGCCTGCTGGATGCTGTGCGTATGATGCTGGCACAGGCTGAACGGAGGTTTCCGGTAACCGTGGTGCCGGATTATGAAGGCGGGCTGGTATCCGTGCAGGTGGCTCGCATTATCCAGAGTTATACGGACTATATTCGACGTACGGTCTGGCGCGAGTATTGATTTGAGTTCGGTTCTGGTAACCGGAGCGACAGGGTTTATTGGTCAGCATGTGTGCAAGGCATTGCTGAAGCAGGGAGATACTGTGCGCGTGCTTGGACGAA
Source organism: uncultured Zetaproteobacteria bacterium (assembly GCA_964613235.1). Lineage (GTDB taxonomy): Bacteria > Pseudomonadota > Zetaproteobacteria > Mariprofundales > Mariprofundaceae > J005. The sequence goes on from CAZTGM010000054.1 coordinate 299, forward strand.
GGTGTCCGGTTTTTGAAGTGGAATTTCATTATTGGGATATGAAATTTCAACCTGGCGATGAAGCCTTGTCAGGCGTGGACGTGGTGGTGCATATGGCAGCGAGGGTGCATATCATGCACGATGATGCCAGTGATCCTTTGACCGAGTTCCGCAAAATTAATGTGGAAGGGACACTGAACCTGGCAAAGCGGGCTGCTGTTGCGGGTGTGAAGCGCTTCGTTTTCATCAGTTCGGTAAAAGTGAATGGTGAAAAAACCACAGTGGGCAAGCCGTTTTCTCCGGATGACGTTGTGACAACACATGATCCTTACGGCGTGTCCAAGTGGGAAGCCGAACAGGCTCTGTTCAGGTTGGCTGCCTCAACAGGCATGGAAGTGGTGATCATTCGACCACCTCTGGTTTATGGACCAGGTGTAAAGGCCAATTTCCGGAAAATGATACAATGGGTGGATAAGGGCGTACCATTGCCTCTGGGGGCAATTGACAATCAACGCAGTTTGGTAGCTTTGGATAATCTGGTGGATTTTATTGTTTTATGTACAACACATCCACGTGCTGCCGGGGAGCTATTTCTTGTTTCGGATGGTGAAGATGTGTCGACGACTGAATTATTGCAGAAAGTGGCAAAAGCTTTACATAAAAAAGCACGTTTGTTTTCTATGCCTTCAAGCTTGATGCGTGTTACTGCCCGGTTTCTGGGCAAACAGGCGTTAGCTGACCGTCTGTTTGAATCTTTGCAGGTAGATAACAGCAAGGCATGTGCATTGCTGGGCTGGAAGCCTGTGGTTACAATGGATGAGCAATTAAAGGAAACCGTAGAGGCATATCGGCATGAAGCGTCTGTTTGACCTTGTTTTATGCGTATTATTGTTGATTCTGGCACTTATTCCCATGCTATGTATCGCGGTATTGGTCAAACTTACATCTGAGGGGCCCGTGTTGTACTGGTCGGACAGGGTAGGACAAAATAACCGGATTTTTTCTATGCCGAAGTTTCGTAGTATGAAGGTGGACACTCCTGCCGTGGCAACGCATTTGCTTGAAGATCCCAAAAGCGTGCTGACACCGATCGGCGATTTTTTGCGCAAGTCGAGCCTGGATGAATTACCACAGCTATGGTGCGTATTAAAAGGTGATATGAGCTTTGTCGGTCCTCGTCCTGCGCTCTACAATCAGCATGACTTGATTGCCTTGCGAACGGAGCGTGGTGTACATGTCTTGCCGGTGGGTATTACGGGGTGGGCACAGATCAACGGACGGGATGAATTGCCGGTTCCGCAAAAGGTGGAATTGGACGTTGAATATCTTCATCGACACTCTTTCTTCTTTGACTTGTATATTCTCTGGTTCACGTTGATCAAGGTGATTCGCAGTGACGGGGTTTCACATTAGCTTTGTCATGCTGATGATGTTTGCTGTGCCGCTGTAGGCAGGTTTAAGGTAAGGGCATTGGTCCAAAGACGGCAGCGGCCATCGTGGGATATCGGACGGAACATGGCGATTCCCGCGAGGTTGACGACCTGGCTGAGGTCAAGGGGGGCGCGGTATTTGCCGCGCCCTGCTTTTTGTGAAGGATGGGGTTTCAGTACATGAGACAGCACTGTACGGAAAACGGAGGTAGTCTGGCGGTGGGCAAGGTGGCATATCTAACGACAGGTGCGTTATCGCTGGCTGCGCTGGCGTTTCCTTTTTCCGTTGCTGCAACCAATGCGATGCTTGCCATGGCCCTGGCAACGGGCATCTTCTCGGGGCAATGGTGGCAGGGGGCACAGTATCTCTGGCAGGATCAGCGTCGGTTTTTGGCGGCCTTGGGCCTTTATCTCTTATGGCTTCCTCTCGGTCTGCTATGGAGTCCGGATATCCGTCAGGGCCTGAACGTTCTTGGTCACCACTGGTTCTGGCTGTTGTTGCCACTAGTGGTCAGCGCATTGTCCTGTGTTCGTGACCGAAAAATCGTATTGCTGTGTCTGTCGGCAGGGCTGGCACTGAATTTGTTTTATTGCGTCTTGCAGGCGCTGGGTTATGTCGATGTGGCAACGGATGGTTCAGGCATGCGCGATGCAACGGGTCATATCGGCCATATCGGATTCGGTTTTGTCTATGCTCTGTGGGCGGCATGGTTATTGTCTTTGGGAATGCGCTGGCATGGCTGGCAGCGTTGGGGTTGCTGGGGATTGTCTTTGTGGTCCTGCATTATGATATTTATGGCACAGGGGCGTGCCGGTTATATTATGGTGGTTATATTGTTTGTATCTGTTATGGCCAGATGGGCTTGGCAGGATTACAGAGCGCTGCGTTTTGTTTCCATTCTGGGAGGGGTGTTACTGGTTCTGGGGTTGGTATTAGCGCTTGGCCCTGGCAAAGAGCGTCTCGCAGGCACATGGCAGGCCTGGCAGGGTGATACAGAGACTGACGCAACGAGTCTGGATCAGCAATATGCGTTAATCTCCACACATCAGCGTGCGCTTTTGTTACAGGCGAGCTGGTTAGCCTGGCAGGAACATCCATGGCTTGGCACCGGGACAGGTGGCTTTGTTCGGGCCGTTAAACCGATGTTCGAACATTCGTTTCATACAACGATACATCTGTCGCATCCGCATAATCAATATCTTCTGACGATGGTGCGCTGGGGAGTCATGGGGCTGACATGTCTGCTATTGTTATTTTTTATCTGGTTACAGACAGGCTGGAAAATGGACTGGCATGCTTCTGCGACAGTACCATTGATTTTTCTATCGGGTTTTGCGCTGGCAATTGATGGTCTTTTTTCCATTACCCTGGAACAACATTTTTCAGCGATTCTGGCGATATTGTTGCTGGGAGCTGCCTTTGCGGCACAGTATGCAGACGGTGAAGTATGATCTTCCTAAATGTTCAGTCATTGTCGATTCATGCTTTTTGTGAAGCATACAGTCCATGAGTAAACGTCACCTGTTACGCAGTCGCTGGCTGGTATTTCTGCACGATTTGTTATGGATACCTGCAGCGGTATTTATTGCATTTTCGTTGCGTTTCAATCTGTCCAGTGTTCCCGAGATGTACGTGGCATCGATGCATGTGTTGATGGTGATTGCCGTACCGGTACAGGCATGGGTATTCTGGTATTTCAGTCTTTATCGCGGTGTCTGGCGATTTGCCTCCATCCCCGATTTGCTGCGCATCGTGAAAGCAGTACTGGTTGGTGTGTTGTTGACCTTCGCATTGATGTTTATCTGGCAACGACTGGAGGGCCTGCCGCGTTCAGTCCTGATTCTTTATCCGCTGCTGCTTATCCTGTTTCTGGCCGTGCCACGTATGCTCTATCGCTGGTTCAAGGATCGTCACCTGCAACTTGAACGCTTTGAGCGCAAGCGGGCACTGGTTGTCGGGGCGGGGCGAGCCGGGGAGTTGTTGGTGCGCGAGCTGTTGAAGGAGGGACCGTATAACCCTGTGGCATTCCTTGATGATGCGGCACGACGGCAGGGACAGGAAATTCATGGTGTGCGTGTAGTCGGCACACTGGGAACCCTGACTGAGGCAGTGGATCGCTATGATATTGAGGTGGTATTGCTGGCCATTCCATCGGCATCCAATCGGCTGATACGCAAGGTATTCGAGGCCAGTCAGCATGCCGGTGTTGTATGTCGTACCCTGCCGTCTGTTGTGGATCTTGCCGACGGCCGGGTGGAAGTATCGCGTTTGCGTGATATTCGCATTGATGATCTGCTGGGGCGCGATGAGATCTGTCATGATTCTGAAGAAGTGCAGGCATTCCTGAAACAGAAAAAGGTGCTGATTACCGGTGCCGGAGGGTCGATCGGTTCCGAATTGTGCCGGCAGGTGCTGGAATATGAACCGGCGCAACTGGTGATGCTCGATCATGGTGAATTTAACCTGTATACGATTGAACAGGAATTGTGCGCGCATCGTCTGGCGGATCGCTGCCATGCCCTGCTTGGCGATATCCGGGATGAAGATCGCATGCGCTGGATTTTTGAACATTTCCGTCCGCAGGTGGTACTCAATGCTGCAGCTTACAAGCATGTGCCGCTGGTGGAAGAAAATCCGGCGGAAGGGGTGAAAACGAATATTTTCGGTACCTGCCAGCTGGCGGATCTGGCAGTGCATTATGCGGTTGAAAAGTTTATCCAGGTATCGACCGACAAGGCCGTGAATCCAGCCAATGTCATGGGCGCAACCAAACGGGCTGCCGAGATTTATTGCCAGAATCTGGATCAACGGGCGAAGCATACCGCGTTCATTACGACGCGCTTTGGCAATGTGCTCGGCTCTGCCGGCAGCGTTGTTCCCTTGTTTGAGCAACAGATCCGGCAGGGTGGCCCGGTCACCGTAACCCATCCGGAGATTACCCGTTTTTTTATGACGATTCCCGAAGCGGTCAGTCTGATTCTGCAGGCTTCGGCCATGGGCCAGGGCGGTGAAATCTTTGTACTGGATATGGGCGAGCCGGTCAAAATTGATGATCTGGCCAGACAAATGATTCGTCTGGCCGGCCTTGAGCCCGGCAAGGATATTGAGATTCGCTATACCGGCCTCAGGCCTGGCGAGAAGTTGTACGAAGAACTGTTCCATGAAGGTGAGCTGTGTGAAAAGACCCCACACCCGAAAGTGATGCTGGCAGCCAGCCGCCGGGTGGACTGGGATGAATTGCAGACATTGCTGCGGCGCCTGAAAGAAGATTGTCGTTTGCGGAATATCGAACATCTGAAGCAGGGGCTCAGGCGCTTCGTACCGGAATTTCACCAGGATATATCATAGTCTCTCTTTTGCATTCCGATTTGGGTCGGCTTGATTGTTTGCCGGTGCATTTTCTATACTAAATTCAGGTGCAGAAGCGTATTTCTGTGCAAGAAAGAGCAGAGAGGTGTACGATGAATATTCGAGCGATACTGGCCGCATGTTTTGTTATGTGGATGATGGTTGTTGTACCGGTGCAGGCCGGTGACAAGGTCAATATCAATACGGCAACAGTTGAATCCTTACAGGAAGTTAGGGGTATTGGTCCGAAAACAGCAGCGGCAATCGTGGAATACCGCACGACACATGGCAATTTCCATGAAGTGGATGATCTGACCGGCGTGAAGGGCATCGGCGAGAAAAGGCTGGAGAAAATCAGGGAACAGCTAACAGTCGGAGAAGAGCAGGAAAAACATGACGATTAAAGACTGAAAGCCAGGGCGCGGTATATGCCGCGCCCTGTTCTTTCTGGCATAGCAAAAGCCATGAGTACTTTGGCGGCCAGCCTCTTGATCATGATGCGGTATAATGATCCGTTTTGTGGTGTTGGTGTCCTGAATTCCTTTTCGTGTCGGTCATCACATGATTTCTGGCGGACTGACCGAGCATGCATACTGCAGGGATGGCCTTGCAAAAAAAGGATGAACGGATGACAATCATAACATGATCTTTATCAAACGATTGCCAGGCAAGGCGCGCATACTGTTCGTTCTTCTTTTCGCTGCGATTATATGCCTGTTGGCCCTGCCGTATGGCATGTCGTATCTGATAACGCATGCGTTGACGTCTGTTGGCATGCGATCTGTTCATATTGACGATGTCGATTTCAACCCGTTCAGCGGTACGTTTGCTATTGACGGGCTACGTATGCTGAATCTGCAGCAGCAGGAAATTCGTGTGCCGAAACTGCAGGCACGATTTGCCTGGTTGCCCCTGTTAAAGAAACGGCTGGTTGTGGAACGGTTGCTGGTGCAGCGGGTGCATATAACGCTACAGCAGGACGAGCGGGGGGAATATCGGCTGGCCGGCATGCCGTTGCCACTGATGATGGAAATGGCACAGGGTGAGTCTTCGTTATGGAATATCGACATCAAACGCGTGCTGTTTGGCGGCACGCTATCGCTGTATCTGCCCTGGTATGAGGGGACGGTGAATCTCGACAGCCTGCAGGTTTCAGATATTTCCAGCATGCGGGCGAACAAGCCGTTCCGTATCAGTGCCATTGTGCATGCGACAGGTGCCACGCTGATACTGGATGGTACATTGAGTCCCTTCGGCGAGAAGGCATCGGCCAGTGGTACACTGAAGATTCAGCGGCTGTCGCTGGCCGATGTACAGCATATGGCTGCACCCTGGCTGCCAGACGATATTGCTGCGCTGCAGGGTCGGCTGGATGCGCAATTGTCGTTCACATTGTTGTTGCATGGTGAGCAGGCAGGTAGTCTGAAATTGCACGAAGGCAGGCTTGTGCTGCGTGATCCGGCCATGGAGTTTCTCCATAACGATATTGCGAAGGCGGCTGCAGACACGCTCAGTTTTGATGCCATATCGTATGACGGTGCATGGCATTTGCGCCAGGGGCAACTGGCCCGCTTGCGCATGCAGGCCGGGCATGGCGAGAAAAAAATGCGTCAGACATATGATGTGGCGGCCGAAAAGCTGACATTTTCAGCACTTGATATGGATCAGCAGGATATTCATCTGAAGGATGTAAAAGTTGGGCAAGGACATATTGATATCCATGCAGGGCAACAACAGTTTCAGTTTGAGGCAGCAAGGCTGACCCTGAAATCTTTGCATGCTGGCGAGAAACTGTTGCTGCAGGGCATATCGGCGGATGGCCTGAATCTGTTCTTGCCGGCAGGAAAGAAATTGCAGGCCAGGTACCTTCTGTTGCCCAAAGTGTCCTATGCTGATGCATGGCAACTGGCTGAGGTGACGCTTGATGAACTGGACTGGCAGGATGCTTCAGCCCAGCGTCGCCTGGGGCGCTTTACTGCAAAGCAACTGCGCGCTGCAGATGCGAAATACCGGCAGGACGGCCATTTTTCCATGCACCAGCTTGACATTGAACAGCCGGCCGGTGGTATGGAGACTGCGCAGATCTGGGCAGGGAAAGTAACGCTGCAGGCGCTGGCTGGCCGGGAACGGCTGAATATCGGCAGTATACGAATCAGTGACAGCCGTATGCAATTGTTGCGGGACAAAAAGAAACACTGGTGGTTTGGTGATGTGCCACTGGCTTCCCTGTTCCGCGGGAACGATGAACAGCCCTGGCTGCAGCGTGTGGATCATATGCAGATGCGCGGTGGTTTTATTGCCTTTCGCGATACCTCTGTTTCGCCAGCATATAGCGAGCGCTTCAGTCTCATCGATGCCCGTATCCGGGAGCTGGATCGCACAAGACCGGCACATTTCAGTCCGTTCAGCATACGGCTGGCCGGTCGTGGCGGAGCGGAAATCAGCATGCATGGCAGGGTACGTCCGTTCAGCCGGCAACCGGCATTGGCCTCGAAGACCTCGATTCATTCCTTTTCATTACCCTCGATCAGTCCGTTGCTGGCTGAAAGTCTTGGCTATGGTGCCAAGACCGGTCAGCTCGATGCCGATATTACGCTGAATATTGAGCAGGGACGCTTGCAGGGCGAGAGCAGGTTATTGCTGCGTCAGCTGGAAGTCACGCGTCTGCAGACCCGGGGCAAAGCACGCGGCGATGGGGGGCTTTCCATGCCGCTGGATACGGCACTGGATATGCTGCGCAACAGCGATAACGATATTGAACTGTCGATTCCC
>CAZTGM010000054.1:7928-11799 GCA_964613235.1 uncultured Zetaproteobacteria bacterium
CAGTCGTTGCCGTATATGGAACATCTTGCCGGGCTGATGAACAAGAAAACCTCATTGCGCCTGACCTTGTGCGGCAAGGCTACGGAAGCAGACCGTCAGGCCCTGCAGCAGGCAGAGAAAAAGGCCGATGAGGATGTTCTGCTGGCGCTGGCAAAAGCACGCGCACAACATATACAGGACATGCTGATGACACGCTTTGGCTTGAACAGTGAGCGCCTGTTTTTATGCCAGGCAGAGATCGATGCGGCTGATGATGCGAAACCTCGACTGGAAATGACTTTGCATTAGGAGCAGTTCCATAGATTCGACAAAAAACAAAGAGCCGGCCCATCAGGTCGGCTCTTTGTTCATGTTGATCTAAGGTCTGACTCAGGCGGGAAGTGTGGAGTGGCCCATGAGATATTCATCCACGGCTCTGGCGCACTGACGGCCTTCGCGGATGGCCCAGACCACCAGCGACTGACCGCGGCGCATATCGCCGGCTGCAAATACCTTGTCCAGGCTGGTGCGGTAATCCTGCGTATTGGCAGCCACATTGCCGCGTGCATCTTTGGCCACGCCCAGTTCATCCAGCATGCCTTCATGCACCGGATGCACAAAGCCCATGGCCAGCAGCACGAGGTCTGCCTTCAGCTCGAATTCGGATCCCTCGATCTCGGACATTTTCCATTGCCCGTCCACCTGTTGCCATTGCACGCGTACGCATTCAATGGCTTTGACATGGCCGTTTTCATCGCCGATGAAGCGTTTGGTGGAGACTTCCCAGTCTCGCTCACAGCCTTCCTCCTGCGAGGTTGAAGTGCGCAGCTTGTTCGGCCATTCTGGCCAGGTCACGAGCTTGTTCGGCTTCTCAGGCGGCTTGGGCAGGATTTCCAGCTGATGGATGGAAGCCGCACCATGCCGGTTGGAGGTGCCAATACAGTCGGAACCGGTATCGCCACCGCCGATGACGATGACATGCTTGCCTTCCGCCGAAATCCACTGATCTTTCGGAATAGCATCGCCAAGCACGCGCTTGGTGTTCATGGTCAGGAATTCCATGGCGAAATGGATGCCGGTGAGTTCGCGACCAGGGAGCGGCAGGTCGCGTGGTTTTTCCGAACCGCCGGTGAGTACGACAGCATCGAATTCGTCCAGCAATTCGCGGGTGGAAATATCCACGCCGACATGGCTGTTGACGCGGAATTCCACGCCTTCAGCACGCATTTGGGCCAGCCTGCGGTCAATGACATGCTTCTCGAACTTGAAATTCGGGATGCCATAGCGCATCAGGCCGCCGATACGGTCGTTCTTTTCGAATAGTACGACATCATGGCCGGCACGCGCCAGCTGTTGCGAGCAGGCCAGTCCGGCAGGGCCGGAGCCGACCACGGCCACGCGCTTGCCGGTTTTGTGTTCGGGAATTTCCGGAACGATCCAGTCGTTCTCCCAGCCTTTCTCAATGATGGCCAGCTCAATGTTCTTGATGCTGACGGCATCACCGATGAGGTTGACTGTACATGCTTCCTCGCATGGCGCAGGGCAGATACGACCGGTAAATTCCGGGAAATTGTTGGTTGAGTGAAGGATATCCAGCGCTTCGCGCCAGTTGCCGCGATAGACAGCATCATTCCAGTCGGGAATGATATTATTGATCGGGCAGCCGTTATGGCAGAAGGGGATACCGCAATCCATGCAGCGTGCACCTTGCTTGCCCATGTCATCCGGCAGTTGTGAGAACTCATTGAAATGCGTGATGCGGTCGGCAACCGGCGCATAACGCAGGTTCTCACGTTCATATTCCTTGAATCCGGTAGGCTTACCCATTGCTCATCTCCTTGCCTGCCTGTGCTGCCTTTTCGGCTTCCATTTCTCTTAGTGCACGACGGTATTCCACCGGCATAACCTTGACGAATTTGCCACAGTAATCGCTCCAGTTATCGAGAATATCGCGCGCCACGGTGGAATTGGTATAATGCATGTGGTTGCTGATCAGCCGGCGCAGAATCGCCTGATCATCCTGGCTCAGCGAATGGCGGATATCGACCCTGCCGTGGGTTTCCAGATCCGCCCCCTGGTGGTCCAGAGCTTCCAGTGCATCGGCTTCGGCGGCAATCGGCTCCAGTTCAACCTGAGCCAGGTTACAACGGCTTTCAAAGTTGCCGTTCATGTCCAGTACATAGGCCACGCCGCCACTCATGCCGGCGGCAAAATTGCGTCCGGTTTCACCGAGTACGACGATGGTGCCACCGGTCATGTATTCGCAGCCATGATCGCCGACACCCTCAACGACGGCCACGGCACCGGAATTGCGCACGGCAAAACGCTCGCCGGCGATGCCACGGAAATAGCACTCGCCTTCAATGGCACCGAACAGCACGGTATTGCCGACGATGATGTTTTCTTCCGCACGAATCTTCGCTTCCTGTGGCGGATAAATAATAATGCGTCCGCCGGACAGCCCCTTGCCGACGTAATCATTGCCTTCGCCGGCCAGCTCGATGGTGACACCTCGCGTGAGCCATGCGCCCAGACTTTGTCCTGCCGTACCGTGTGCCTTGATGACAATGGTATCATCCGGCAGGCCGGCATGGCCGTAACGTTTGGCAATCTTGCCAGAGAGCATGGTGCCGAAACTGCGATCAACATTGCAGATCGGGGTTTCGATAATTACCGGTGTCCGGTTCTCAAGTGCAGGGCGGGCCTGTTCGATGAGTTTGTTGTCGATGAGTGTGTCCAGACCATGATCCTGCTGTTCACAGTGATGTACGGCTGTGCCCTGAGGATCGATGCGATGGAACAGCGGTGCCAGATCCAGTCCCTGTGATTTCCAGTGCCGGATGGCGTCGTTGGTGTCGAGCATGTCCGCGCGGCCGATGAGTTCATCAAACGTACGGAAACCGAGCTCTGCCATGATCTCACGCGCTTCTTCCGCTACATACATGAAGAAATTGACGACATCTTCCGGCTTGCCGACAAATTTCTTGCGCAGTTCCGGATCCTGTGTGGCCACACCGACGGGACAGGTATTCAGATGGCATTTGCGCATCATGATACAGCCTTCAGCGACCAGCGCGATGGTGCCGAATGCCACTTCATCCGCACCCAGCAGGCCAGCAATAACGACATCACGACCGGTACGCATTTGGCCATCGGCCTGCAGAATCGTGCGGCCGCGCAGACGGTTAAGTACGAGCGTCTGTTGCGTTTCCGCCAGGCCCAGTTCCCAGGCCGAGCCAGCATGCTTGATACTGGTCAGCGGGCTGGCACCGGTGCCACCATCATGGCCGGCAATGACCACATGATCGGCATGTGCCTTGACCACACCTGCAGCAATCGTGCCTACGCCGATTTCGGATACCAGTTTAACGCTGATATCGGCTTCGGTGTTGGTGTTTTTCAGATCGAAGATCAATTGCGCCAGGTCCTCGATGGAATAGATATCATGGTGTGGCGGGGGCGAAATCAGGCCCACGCCGGGCGTGGAATGACGCACGCGACCGATGCGCTTGTCCACCTTGTGACCTGGCAACTGGCCACCTTCGCCGGGCTTGGCCCCCTGCGCCATCTTGATTTGGATCTGGTCGGAATTGGCCAGATATTCGGTGGTGACACCAAAGCGTCCGGAGGCCACCTGCTTGATGGCACTGCGCATGGAATCGCCATTGGGCAGTGGTGAGAAGCGTTCAGGTTCTTCACCGCCTTCGCCGGTATTGGATTTCCCGCCCAGACGGTTCATGGCAATGGCCAGTGTGGTATGCGCTTCATGGGAAATGGAGCCAAAACTCATGGCGCCAGTGACAAAACGGCGTACGATCTTTTCCGCCGGTTCCACTTCTTCCAGCGGAATGGATTTTCCGGGCTTGAACTTGAACAGCCCGCGCAGGGTCAG
>CAZTGM010000055.1:0-11751 GCA_964613235.1 uncultured Zetaproteobacteria bacterium
AACTTGTAGCAAAGAATTTAGCTCAAGGGTTTACCCGCAGTGCTGAAAAGAGCAGCTTTCTTCGGAGATGGTAGGGAGGACTGGCTGTGGGTGACAGAAAAGAACAACGCATCGTAACTTCGATGGCAACGAATGTAACCGTAACCTTTCTGGACGGTGAAAAGGTGGACGGGGTCATCAAACGTTTCTCACCTTTGTTGAAAACAGTGGAGCTGCAACGCACGTCGGATGGCAGGACGGTTAATCTGAATACGGATGAACTGGCCTATATTGCTTTCCAGCGGGATAAAAATGAGGCATTGCAGCCACCACGACTGGCCAATCTGGTGAAAGTACGTGTGACTACGCTGACCGATGAGGTGTTTCTGGTGTGGATTCGTCAGAATGAACTTAATCCGACCGGATTTCACGCTTTTCCTGCCTATTCGGATGCAAGCTATGCCCATATCTATTTTTATCACCGGGGTGTGTGTTCCATCGAATATACCAGGCCGCTGGGCGATGTGCTGATTGATGAAAAGATTACCGGTACGGAAGAAGTTCAGATGGCACTGGAAAAGCAGCGCGAAAGTCAGGTGCCGTTGGGTCATATCCTGCTGGAACATGGTAAACTCAACGAGAAGGATCTGGAAGAATCGTTGACCCGGCAACAGCGAATGCGGGTCAAGCTGGGTGAGTTGCTGATCGAGGCGGGGCATATCAGTTCCGAGGAACTGGAAAAGGCATTGGCTGAGCAGCGCAAGCGACATGACAAGCGCCTGGGCGATATTATGGTTGAGATGGGATTGATCACCGAAGAAGGGCTGACTTCGGCGTTGTCGGTCAAGTTTCATTTGCCGTTTGTGGATCTGGATGAATACCCTATTAATCCTGCTGCCTACAGTGAACTGGATGAAGATGTAATCACCCGTTATCAGGTATTGCCGGTGGATACTGATGAGACGACGTTAACAATTGCCATGTCTGATCCGCTGAATATCGAGGCCTATGATGCCATTCGCTTTCAGACTAGGAAGCGAATTCGCCAGGTTATCAGCGTGCCATCGCAATTGCGCCGCTATATCAACCACTTGTTTGGCGATGCTGAAGAAGAGGAATGGCTGCAGATTGACCATCTGAAACTTGTCGAAGACGATGAGGATTACGATGAGGAGTTTGACAGGCAGGCATTAAAAGGCTCCAAAGCTGCGCCGATCGTACGTCTGGTGAACCACCTGATTCTCGATGGTTTGAAAAAAGGCGCCTCGGATATTCATGTATTGCCTCAGGCCAGGACAACAGTGCTGGCCTATCGTGTTAACGGTGAATTGCGCAAGGAAACGACACTGGATAAGTGGAATGAAAAACGGATGGTAGCACGTATCAAGATACTGGCCGGCATGGATGTGACGGTGCATCGATTGCCGCAGGACGGGCGGATGTCGGTACGCTATCAGAACATCGAGCGTGAGTTTCGTGTTTCCTGCATTCCCAATGCCCATGGCGAATCCATTGTCATGCGCGTATTGAACAAGGATATGGCTGTGGATATGGCCGCACTGGGTTTGCGTCAGGCAGATGCCGAGCGCCTTGCGCTATTGATGCGCAAACCATTCGGCCTGATTCTCGCAACCGGGCCGACCGGCAGCGGCAAATCGACGACACTGTTTGCATTGCTGAATTCGATCATCCAGTTACCTGAGCATATCATCACCATCGAAGATCCTGTGGAATCGGAAATCGCTGGTGCCAATCAGATCCAGGTCAATCATAAAATCGGCATGACCTTTTCGCGTATTCTGCGCAATGTATTACGCCATGATCCGGATGTAGTCATGGTGGGCGAAATGCGTGACAAGGAAACGGCAGAGATCGGTATTCAGGCCGCACTGACCGGACATTTGATGTTATCCACACTGCATACCAATACGGCTGTGGATACGATTATTCGCCTGACGGACCTGGATATTCCGGCCTACCTGCTGGCACCGGCATTAATTGGTATCATCAGCCAGAATCTGGTGAAACGTTTATGTACGGAATGTCGCATTACTGTGCCGGTGGATGACGAGATGGCCATGATTATCGAAGGCGCCGGCTTTGCCTGTCCTTCAACGTTATACGATGCAGGAAGTTGCGAACATTGCAGCAAAACCGGCTATGTCGGTCGGGTCATGATTTATGAATTTCTGGAAATTACCGAATCGGTTCGTAGTGCGATTCACGATGGTCTGGTCGGTCAGGATTTGCAGCGGGTTGCCGAAGAAGCAGGTATGCAGCCCAAAGCCAGACATGCCTATGAGCTGGCCTGTGACGGGGTTATTGGTCGGGGCGATTTGATACGTTTGCTTGTATAGGAATGGAGGCAGGGGCGGGAATCGAACCCGCGATAAAGGTTTTGCAGACCTCTGCCTTACCACTTGGCCACCCTGCCGGCGTGTTCAGAATCAAAAAAGGGCCCCTGCGGGCCCTGAACTGGAGCGGGTAACCGGTCTCGAACCGGTGACCTCAACCTTGGCAAGGTTGCGCTCTACCAACTGAGCTATACCCGCTGAACGGGGCGAATCATGCCAATCGTTTGGAGGCTGTCAAGCCCTGTTAAGCGATCATTTTTATTCCGCTTGATTCATATATCGGGTAACCTGCGTGTAATCGTTCGCGACTTTGGGAGGGAGGCTACCTTGACCGAACAGGAATCACGCAAAATCTATATTCTGGATACCAATGTCCTTATTCATGACCCGAACGCCTTGCAGCACTTCGATGAGCATGATGTGGTATTACCCATCGTTGTTCTTGAGGAAATGGACAAGGTCAAGCGTGGTTTCGATGAACTGGCGCGCAATGTGCGTGAGGTTTCCCGGCAACTGGATGAACTGAGCGAAGCCTGTGATACGCTGGAAAAAGGGTGCCCTTTGCCCGGTGGTGGCTGTCTGTTCTTTGAGATGAGTCAGCACTCGCTGGATCTGCTGCCGCCTCCGCTGGCCAAGGATTCAGGTGACAACCGCATTCTGGCTGTAACGATGTCCATGAAACAGCAGAACCCGGAACGGGACGTCATTCTCGTATCCAAGGATATCAATCTGCGCGTCAAGGCACGTGCTGTGGGTCTGGTAGCGGAAGATTACCGCTCGGATCGTGTGGTTGATGATCTGTCGGTGATTCCCGGTGGCAAGGTACGTTTGAGTGACGATCAATGGGCTACCATGGCTGAGGATATGCAGATTCTGGAGCATGATCATGGCAATCATTATGTCGTGGCCTGGCCGGGAGATATGGATTTGCCGTTAATTAACAGTTTTGTTGTGTTGCCGGGAAACAAGGAAGTGGCCATGCGCGTCACCGAAATTGTGCATGGGCGTCATGTGCATTTACATGATATTTATTCCTATCGGCATGAACGCCATGCGGTTTGGGGTGTGCAGGCACGTAATTTTGAACAGAATCTGGCCATGAATCTGTTAATGGATGCCGATCTGGATCTGGTGGCTATGATGGGACGTGCAGGCTCGGGCAAGACCTTGCTGGCGCTGGCATGTGGCCTGCAACAGACGCTGGAAATGGGCATCTACGATAAAATCCTGGTTACGCGTGCCACTGTGCCGATGGGTCAGGATATCGGCTATCTTCCCGGTACGGAGAAGGAAAAGATGGAACCGTGGATGGGTGCTATCACGGATAATCTGAAATATCTGCTTGGCGATGATTTTGACAGTCTGCAGGCAGCGCTGGGGCAGCATCGTATCGAGATTGCAGCACTTTCCTATGCACGTGGTCGCACGTTTACCAAAACATGGCTGATTGTTGACGAGGCGCAGAATCTGACGCCGCATCAGATGAAGACGATTGTAACCCGCATGGGCGAGGATTCGAAAATCATTATTCTGGGCAATAATGCGCAGATCGATACGCCTTATCTGACGGCACACACCAATGGTCTGACGCATGTGGCTACGCAGTTTGCCAACTGGGAGCACAGTGGCCTGATTGCACTGAAAGCCAGCGAGCGTTCCCGTCTGGCGGCGCGGGCAGCCGAGGTATTATGAATCGAATCCAACGGGGCACGGTGGTTCATGTCGAGGCTATGCATTCATGAGGTGTTTGCCGGCCAGCGGCAGGCTGAATCAACAAACTGCCACCATGGTTCCGTGGGGCGGCGATATTCCTGCAATTGCAGTTCGAGCACCCGCACATCGGCTTCGGAAATATCCTGTCCGTGTTGTTGTCGACGACGAATATTGTTTCTGAGGATATCTTCGGGGATATCCAGCCAGTAACCACGGATGGATATCCCGCATGTCTGAGCCAGTTGTTGCACCTTCCTGCGTGAATCGGCATGCAGGAAGGTGGCATCCAGAATGACAGAAAAACCGGCACAAAGTGCATGATGTGCGGCATTGAATATGGCATCATAGGTGCGGATATGCATTTCACGACCATAGCGATCGAGACCGGGGAAGCGGGCCGCCAGACGCCGGCGCGTGGCATCAGAGCGGATCATGATGGCCCGTTCCGGTCCGCAGCCCAGCAGGGACAGATGACTTTTGCCGCTGCCGGACAGACCGCCGATGACGAATAATTTTGGCCGGGCCATGCGCATATACGTTTCGGCCAGAGCAAAATACAGCCTTGCCTGTTGCCAGTCCCGTTGTGCGGGTGCTTGTTCATCAGCAAGTATGCAGGCGACCTTGCCGCGCACACAGGCGCGGTAGCACAGATACAAGGGCAATACTTTCAGTCCTGCATAATCACCGCTGTACTCCAGATAGCGGGACAGGAAGCGGAAGCCCAGGTCGGGGCGCTGCTGGGCATCGCAGTCCATGAGCAGGAATGCCGTGTCGTTAAGGACATCGATTTCACGCAAGGCATCATTGAATTCGATACAATCAAACAGCACGGGTGTACCATCGATCAGGGCGATATTGCGCAGGTGGAGATCACCATGGCCGTCGCGTACCAGCCCATCGGTCTGTCGTCGCCTGAGGTATTGTCGGCAACGTCGGAATTCATCATGACAATAGTCGCGTAAATGTTCGTATTGCCGGGCACTTAAAGCATCGGGTATATGTTGCTGTGCGGTGTCGAGATTGGCCTGCATATGCTGCTGCAGGTTCTCATCGGCCTGTACGTGGTGGATCATGTTTGCGCTGGCATGAAAGCGGGCAATATCCTGTGCCAGCATGTCCATCCAGCGTGCATCGAATGCGCCATCCTGCAACAGTTCAATGAGCAGATGATGCCGATTGAATTGTCGCATTTTCAGGCAGTAATCCACGATGTTTTCAGCAGATCCGATGCAGACACCTGCGCGTGTTTGGCTGACAGGAAGCACATCAAGGTAGATGTCACGTGCAAAACGCCGATTCAGTTCCAGTTCCCGCCGACAGTAATACTGACGCCTGGCCAGGGTCGAGAAATTGAGAAAGCCGAGATCCAGCGGTTTTTTGATTTTATAGGCATAGGTTCCGGTCAGGATCACCCAGGAAATATGCGTTTCCAGCAAGCGGATATCATCCGTTGGATGGGGGTAGACACAGGCTTGCAGCAGCGCCTGAATATGTTCAGGCAGGGACATGACAAGGTGATGTCCGGGTACCATCATATTTGCAGGCGCCCGAACAGATCGCTTTGCGGATAAGCTTATCCGAGCTGAATGAACATGCCCCGATTGATATCACCGATGCTGACCATGCCGAGCAGTTCATCATTCTCCACGACAGGAATACGACGCAGGTTTTTCAGGCCCATGTAGGAGGCGGCTTTCAGCACCGGCATGTCCGGATAGACGGTCATCGGGTTGGGTGTCATCACTTCACGCACTTTCATGCACAAGACGCGCTTGTAGTTTTCTTCCATCTCTTCGAAATCGCGTGCTGTCTTGGCATCATGCACATATTCACCGAAATTGGGGTACAATGGCAACATTGTATCGCGAATGGTGATAATGCCGACCAGTTTGCCTTCATCAACAACAGGCAGCGAGCCGCAGCGCCGCATTACCATTTTCTGAACGGCTGAACGAAGCGTATCTGCAGGACTGCAGGTGAGAACTCCATGGGTCATGACTTCTGAAACCTTCATTTTTCCTCCTTGAATATCGCATCGTGTGCGTTTAGCCGTAGCATATCATGTCACACTTCTTTTGCATGTCATTTTTGCGATCCGGAGCTTTGAATAAATCATGCATTGCTGCTGTTCTGTTTTTATGAAGCATGCACGAGATGGAACATATCAGGGTGAAAGCACAGTGGGTTGAAGTGGCGGTGTTTGCACCGTTGCCTGGCCGTTTTACCTATCGCTGGCCGTTTTCATTGGGAACCGTATGTGAAGGGGTTCGTGTGCGCGTACCGTTCGGGCGCGGCCAGCGTCTGGGTATGGTATGCGTCGTGCTCGATCAGCTGCCGGCATCCCTGCAACAGACGGACATACTCATGGTGCAGGATCGACTGGATGCAAAGCCGTTACTGGATTCAACGCGCAGGCGATGGCTGACGCGTCTGTGTCGCTATTATCTGGCGCCGGAAGGCGAGGTGCTGGAAACGGCTTTGGCCTGGGCTGTGGCATGGGATGCACAGCAATTTCGTTGCCCGGACCATGCATCCTTGCAGGCACAGTTCCCGGCACTGGCAGCGGTGTTTCATGGCAAGCGGCCGTTATCGCGTGCCACCATTGTGCGACGCTGCAGTGATACCCATGCGTATTATCAGTTAAGCCAGGCCATACAGGCCGAACTGTTGCAAGCGGTTGATGGCAGGCAAGACGTGGCAAAGTCACAAGCTGAAACACAGCGGCTGACATTGAATGCGGCACAACAACAGGCCTGCGATGCATTGATCGCAGGCAGGGATACATTCTCGCCATTCCTGCTCTTTGGTCGTACCGGCTCGGGCAAGACGGAGGTCTATCTTCGTGCGGCCGAAGCCATCGTGCGGGATGGCGGGCAGGTTCTGGTGCTGGTGCCGGAAATCGGCCTGACGCCAATGTGGTTGCAGCGTGTTATGCAGCGTTTCGATGCCGTGGGAATCTGGCATTCCGGGCTGGGCAAACGGGAAAAAATGCATGTTGCAGGGCAACTGGAACATCTGGATGTGTTGATCGGCACACGTTCAGCGCTGTTTCTGCCTCTGCCACGGTTGTGCATGATTGTTGTCGATGAAGAACATGATAGCTCGTTCAAGCAACAGGACGGCATGCGCTATTCGGCGCGCGATATGGCTGTATTGCTGGCACAGCAATTGCAGATTCCCGTTGTGCTCGGTTCGGCCACACCGGCCCAGGAAAGCTGGCGCAAGGTCAGAGAGGGAAGTTATACGCTGCTGCATTTGCCTGATCGTATTGCCAGCAGCGTGCAGGCCAGGCCGGAAATCGTCGATCTGCGTGGCAGCCATGAGGTGATTGCACCGGCCTTGCAGCAGGCCTTGCAGCAGACCCTTGAACAGGGTGAGCAATCGATCCTGTTTCTTAACCGGCGCGGTTTTGCTTCGGCCCTGCAATGTACGGCCTGCGGTGATGTGGCTGAATGCCCGCACTGCAGTATGCGTCTGACATTGCATCGTCGAATCCGGCGTTTGTGTTGTCATACCTGCGGCTATACGCGTCGTGTGCAGACAGTTTGTGCACAATGTGGTGAAGAAGCCCTGCTGCCACTGGGCGAGGGGACGGAAAAGGTCGAAGCGTGGTTGCGCGAACATGTGCCGGATTATCGTTTTGCGCGCTTCGATCGTGATGCCGTGCGCAGTAGCTCGGCGATGATTGATATTCTGGAGTCCTTTGCCCGTGGTGACCTGGATGGATTGCTGGGCACACAGATGTTGGTCAAGGGGCATCATTTTCCCAATGTTACGCTGGTTGGCGTCATCAATGCCGATCACGGTATGAGTATGCCAGATTTTCGTGCCGGTGAACGCTGGTGGCAGCAGATGGTGCAGGTGATGGGGCGTTGCGGTCGTGGCGAGCGGGCAGGACGGGTTCTGATTCAGACGCGCATGCCGGAATCGATATGGCTGACACGGCTTATGCAAGACGATCAGGAAACCGTGCTGGACGAGGAACTGGAATTGCGCAGACAATTATCCTTTCCGCCATTCTCCCGCTGGGTGCGTCTGTTGCTGGTTGGTCGCAAACGTGAGCAGGTATGGCAGTCGGCGGAACGGCTGGCTGCACATGTGGCGTCGCTATCCGCATGTCAGATCAGCGGACCAATGTTTTGCCCTGTGGAGCGTGTGGCCGGCAAGTTTCGTGTGGAAGTGCTGTTGCGCGATGCCAGCAGGCAGTATCTGCCCTGGCAGTTGGCGCCGTTGTTGGCCACACTGAAACTGCCCTCGGCTGTGCGTCTGAAGGTGGATGTGGATCCGCAGGACATGATGTAGTGCATCCGCCATACGCCATCGGTAGCATCGCGCGTTTTGTCAGGGAGTGAGTCGAATGAACGAGTCAAATATCCGCATCCGTGGCGCGCGGGTACATAATCTGAAGAATATCTCGCTGGATATTCCGCGCGATCAGCTGGTTGTCATTACCGGTGTATCCGGTTCCGGAAAATCATCACTGGCATTCGATACTCTGTATGCCGAAGGGCAGCGTCGCTATGTGGAATCGCTGTCGGCCTATGCGAGACAGTTTCTTGGCATGATGGAGCGGCCTGATGTGGATGCTATTGACGGCCTTTCGCCAGCCATTTCCATCGAGCAGAAAACGACCAGCCGAAATCCGCGTTCCACCGTGGGTACGATCACCGAAGTCTATGATTATCTGCGCTTGTTATTTGCACGTATCGGCCAGCCATATTGCTATAGCTGTCAGCAGCCGATCCGTTCGCAGCCGGCGAGCATGATCATTCAGCAGCTGGAGGCGCTGGAAGAGGGTACGCGGGTACAGTTGCTGGCGCCGATTGCGCGTGGCCGCAAGGGTGAATTCCGACGCGAACTGGAGAAAGCGGGCCAGGACGGGTTCGTGCGTGTGCGCATCGATGGCGATGTATATGCGCTGGAAGATGTCCCGACGCTGGAAAAAAACATCAAACATCATATCGAACTGGTTGTGGACCGGCTGGTGATCCGCGACGGCATCCGCACGCGACTGGCCGATTCGGTGGAAACGGGCCTGCGCTATGGCGATGGCATGCTGGTGGTGCTGATCGGCGAGGAGGAAATGCTGTTTTCGGAGCGTTTTTCCTGTCCGGACTGCAATGTCTCCTATCCGGAAATCGAGCCGCGCATTTTTTCGTTCAATTCGCCACTGGGCGCTTGCCCAACCTGTGACGGTATTGGCAGCCAGACTGTCTTTGATCCTGAACTGGTTATTCCCGATCCGTTCTTGTCGCTGGCGCAGGGCGCCATCCGCCCCTGGGCCGGGCGCGAAACGTTTATGTTCCGGCAGACGCTGGAGGCCGTCGCCGAATATCTGGGCATTGATATGGATGCGCCGTTTGCCGAGCTGGATGAAGCAGCACGGCAATGCCTGTTGTATGGCACGGGACGCAAGAAAGTCCGTTTTGTTTACGATATGCCGGGTAACCGGCGGGTCATTGAGCGGCCATTTGAGGGCGTGATTCCGCATCTGGACCGGCGCTATCGCGAGGCAAGTTCCGATGATGTGCGTGAGACGCTGGAGCAGTATATCAATACGATTCCGTGCCCGGCTTGCCGGGGTAGCCGACTGAACCGTGCGGCACGTCATGTGCGTATTGCCGGCAAGTCTTTGCCGGAGATTGTGGCCATACCATTGCGCGAATGTCGCCAATGGTTTGCATCACTGGCGCTGAGTGATGCGCAACAAACCATTGCCCAGCGCCTGCTGGAAGAGATTCAGGCCCGACTCGGGTTCATGATCGAGGTGGGTCTGGATTATCTGAGTCTGGATCGGACATCCGGCACATTGTCCGGCGGTGAGGCGCAGCGTATTCGTCTGGCTACGCAAATCGGTTCGGCGCTGGTCGGGGTGCTGTATATCCTCGATGAACCGTCGATCGGCCTGCATCAGCGTGATAATGATCGCCTGCTGGAAACCTTAAAGCGTCTGCGTGATCTGGGGAATTCCGTGCTCGTTGTGGAGCATGATGAGGATGCGATTCGCAATGCCGACTGGATTATCGATATGGGGCCGCGCGCCGGCGAACATGGCGGCGAGATCGTGGCTGAGGGACGGCTGGACACGATTTTGGCTGCTGATTCACTGACGGCCGATTATCTGTCCGGCCGCAAACATATTGCCATTCCCGAGCGACGTCCTGTTGCTGACGATCATCCGGTGATCGGGGTTAGCGGTTGCCGCGAACATAATCTGCGCGATGTGCGTGTGGAATTTCCCCTGGCGCGTTTCAGCTGCGTGACCGGCGTGTCCGGTTCCGGTAAATCGACGCTGGTACTGGATACGATGTATCGCGCGCTGGCCAAGCACAAAGGGTTGAAAACCGAACGCGTGGGCAGCCATGAGGCGCTGATTGGCAGCGATGAGGTTGATAAAATCATCGATATAGACCAGAGCCCGATCGGCCGCACGCCGCGCTCCAATCCAGCGACCTATACCGGCATATTCACGCCGATTCGGGAGTTGTTTGCGCAGGTTCCGGAAGCACGTGCACGCGGCTACAAGCCGGGACGTTTTTCGTTTAATGTGAAGGGTGGACGCTGCGAGATGTGTCAGGGTGACGGTATCATCAGGGTGGAAATGCACTTCCTGCCGGATGTGTATGTGCATTGCGAATCGTGCGAGGGCAAGCGCTATAATCGGGAAACGCTGGATATCCGCTATCGAGGCAAAACGATTGCCGAAGTACTGGACATGACCGTGGATGAAGCTGCGGATTTTTTCGCGGCGATTCCGCAATTGAAAAACCGTCTGAGTACCCTGCAACAGGTGGGCTTAGGCTATATCCGCCTGGGCCAATCGGCGACAACATTGTCAGGTGGCGAGGCGCAGCGTATCAAGCTGGCACGCGAACTGGCCCGCCGGGCAACGGGTGATACCCTGTATATTCTGGACGAGCCGACGACAGGTCTGCATTTCGACGATGTGGCTAAGTTACTGGACGTGCTGCATGCGCTCGTTGCGCGTGGCAATACGGTCATCGTCATCGAACATAATCTCGATGTTATCAAGACAGCGGACTGGATTGTTGATATGGGGCCGGAAGGTGGCGATCGTGGTGGCGAGCTGGTCGTGGCCGGTACACCGGAAACCGTGGCGGCCTGTGCTGAGTCATGGACCGGACGTTATCTGAAACCGTATCTGAAATGATTGTATTTGTATGCCAAAATCCATAGGCTCATCGGCGTTTTTTGTGGAGGAATGCGATGCTGAACAAGGTTATGTTGATTGGAAATCTCGGAGCCGATCCGGAAACCCGTTATACGCAGGATGGTACGGCAGTGTGCAATCTGCGTCTGGCGACTACCGAAAAATTCAAGAACCGAAACGGTGAAGCACAGGAACGTACCGAATGGCATCGTGTCGTATTATGGGGGAGGCTGGGCGAAATTGCCAATCAGTATCTGAAGAAAGGTTCACGCGTGTATATCGAGGGCAAGATTGAAACGCGTAAATGGCAGGATCGCGATGGCAATGACCGCTATACGACGGAAATTCGTGCCAGTGAAATGAAAATGCTCGGTGGCGCCGGTGCACCTCGTGACGGCGGTGATTTCGGTGGCCAGTCCGGTGGCGGCGGCTTCCCGACGCATGGCGGCACAGGCGGTAGCAAAAGCAATGCCGACCCGTTTGCCGGCGCGGCCGATTTTCCGGATATGCCGGTGGATGATGATATTCCATTTT
>CAZTGM010000056.1:0-11511 GCA_964613235.1 uncultured Zetaproteobacteria bacterium
TGGTTATCAGCAGACGCAGCAAAAGCTGGAACATCAGACGTTCGAGCTGTTGATGATCAAGGAGTTGTCCGAAGAAGCCGGCAAAAGCCTGGATGAGCGCCATTTATTATCCATCTTGCTGGACAAACTGATGCGTTTGACACGGGCCGGCGTGGGCTCGGTGTTTTTATTTGAAGAGGCGAATTCACGTTTCCGAATTGTCGATGCCCGCGGCAAACGCTCGGCCATGATGCAGGGGATGGAAGTGGATGTGGATCAGTCTGCCGCCAGTTGGGTGGCCAAGCATCTGAAGCCCCTGCTGGTGGAAGATATTGCTGCTGATGAACGCTTGCATCGGGAAAACGATCCGAAATATGCATCACCGTCCTTTTTGTCATTGCCTGTTGTACTCGGTGATGAGCTGCTGGCGGTTGTGAATCTGTCCGATAAGGAGAAACAAAGGCCGTTCACACGTGCCGACCTGACCTCTTCCATGGTGATGATTCAGGAAGTGCGTTTTGCACTGGAAAATGCGCATATGTATAGTGAGTTACAGGGAAATGCGGCGCGGCTGGAAGAACAGAACGAGATTTTGCAGGATGAAATCCGCAAACGCCTGAAGGTTGAAAAACAGCTGGAACATCTGGCGCATATGGACAGCCTGACCGGTCTGGCCAATCGTTATCTGTTCATGGACAGACTGGAAATGATGCTGGCACAGGCCAGGCGGCATCGCTCAAAGGTGGCGGTCCTGTTTATCGATCTCGATCGCTTCAAGAATATTAACGATACCCTCGGGCACAGTGTGGGTGATATGGTATTGCAGTCGGCCTCCCGGCGTCTGAAACGTGCGTTGCGCGAGGCGGATCTGATTTCGCGCTATGGCGGTGATGAATTTACACTGGCCCTGCCGGATATTGTCGATGCCAGAGATGTCGGCATTGTTGCGGATAAGCTGGCTGCCCTGTTATCAGAGCCGTTTGTCTTGCAGGAACGTGAATATCATCTTGGCGCCAGTATTGGCATCAGCGTTTTTCCCGACGATGCAGGCAGTGTTGAAGATCTGATCAAATATGCCGATGCAGCCATGTATGCTGCCAAACGGAATAACGGTGGCGGTTTTCAGTTCTACACGGCTGATCTTGGCGACAAAGCCGAGTTGCTGGTGGAAATGGAAATGAATCTGCGCAAGGCCATTGGTGAGAGTGAGTTTATTCTTCATTACCAGCCATTGGTTGATCTGCAGGATGGAAGGCTTCGCGGCATGGAAGTGCTGGTGCGCTGGATGCATCCGGAACGGGGGTTGATTCCGCCGGATCAGTTTATCCCGTTTGCTGAAAGAAACGGCCTGATTTGTCCCATCGGCAGCTGGGTAATGCGTACGGCATGCTGTCAGCACAGGCAATGGTGTGAGCAGGGACTGTTTGCTGACGGAGATATTCCCGTGATTACGGTCAATGTGTCTTCGGTACAGTTCAGGGAGAGCGGCTTTGTCGATGAGGTTCGCGATGTACTTGAACAGACAGGTATGACAGCGGAATATCTGGAACTGGAAATTACCGAAGGCGTGGTGATGGAAAAGGCCGAGGAGTCGATTGCGCAGTTGCACCGCCTGAAAGCCATGGGGCTGAAGCTGGCTATCGACGATTTCGGCACGGGCTTTTCCTCACTCAGTTATCTGAAACAGTTTCCCATCGATATATTGAAAGTGGATCGTTCCTTTGTCCGTCGCATACCTGAGCATGAACAGGATATCTCCATCGTCAATGCCATTATGGATCTGGCGCATAACCTGAATGTCGGCGTGATTGCCGAAGGCATTGAAAATGTCGAGCAATTGCAATTTCTCAGGAGAGGGCGCTGTGAATGGGGGCAGGGATACCTGTTTTCACGACCGTTATCCGTACAGGATATGAGTGATTTGATTCGTGATGAAACGCGACATGCCAGGTGGAAAGCGTTGCTAGAGAGCTGATTTCTCAGCGTTTTTTTTTGTATAAAACTTGACGAACGCAGCTCTTGTGACTAGCAAGCGCCGTTCGATGAACAGTCAGGCATTCATATCACGCGTTGCCGCAACATGGCGACATACCCACACCGGCCCGTTAGTACGCATAGTGCGGCATAGTCATGTGCAATGGCGCTGGGTTGCCATTGTGCTGCTTTGCGGTAGCTGGGCTGGCTATCAGGCCTGGCAGGGCAATGAGCGTAGCGAACAGCTTGCTGCAAGCGAGCAGCAACTGGCAGAGCTGCGTGCGCAATCGCAGCAGGAAATTCGCGCATTGCGACAGGCTCTGGATATGGAGCAGAAGAAAGTTGCAGCCTTTGCTTCATCGCTGGGCCTGATTCAGGCCAGACTCGCACGACTGGATGCGTTGGGTAACAAGCTTGTGGATACAGCCTCCCTGAATCGTGCGGAATTCGATTTCTCCAGCCTGCCTGCCGTTGGTGGTGTTCGGCCACAGGCAGCAAACAGCACATTATCCGCCAGCTATCTTGAACAGATGTTGCCGCAGATCGAGCAGAAGGCCGGCACCCTAAGTTCGGATCTGGAGGTACTTGATTACCTGCTTGAACACGAGCATTCGCAAGCCAGGGCCAGGCCGCATGCCTGGCCGACCGAAGGCGGCTGGATCAGTTCCCGCTTCGGCTTGCGTGCTGATCCGTTTACTGGTCTTCCGGCACCGCACAAGGGTGTGGATATTGCCAATCGCTACGGTGCGCCCGTGTATGCGGCCGGTCGCGGGGTTGTGGTATTCGCCGGTAAAATGAGCGATTTCGGCTATATGGTTGATATCGATCATGGCTTCGGTTATGTCACGCGCTACGGCCATCTGTCCGCAGCGGAGGTGCAGCCAGGCGATCTCGTTGAGGATGGTCAGCTCATCGGACATATCGGTTCGACCGGCCGTTCGACCGGGCCGCACCTGCATTACGAAGTGCATCGCTACGGCCAGGTCATCGATCCGCGTTCATTCCTGCCGCAGGGCTGATTGCTCCGAAGGTGACTTATTCCGTCGCTCTGGCTGCGGCAATGGCTGCAACATTGACGATATCATCCACGGTGGCGCCGGTTTGCAGTACATGTACCTGTTGCGGCAGTCCCATGAGGATCGGCCCGATCGCCTGTCCGCCGCCCAGTTCCTTGAGCAGTTTGTAAGCGATATTGCCGGCCTGCATGGTCGGGAAGATAAGAATATTGGCCGGTTCCTTCAGGCGACTGAACGGATATTGCTGCAGGATGCTTGCATTAACGGCCGTGTCGGCTTGCATTTCACCATCGACGATGATATCAGGGTGATGTTTATGTAACAGTCGCGTGGCTGCCGCCACCTTTTGCGTTTCCGGATGTTCCGCACTGCCGAAATTGGAGAATGACAGCATGCCGATGCGCGCCTCGCAGCCCAGCGATGTGGCAGTTTGATGCGCCAGTACGGCCATGCGGGCCAGTTCTTCAGCATTCATGTCGACATTGACCGTACAATCAGCCAGGAAATACGAGCCGTGCTCCATGATCATGATGTATAGTCCGAAGACATGGTAATGATGTCCGCTCTGGTCATGACCGAGCACTTTCAGCACCGGACGCAGCACGCCGGGATAATGGGCCGTACGGCCGGAGAGCATGCCGTCAGCAAAGCCCTGGCGCACCATCATGGCGCCGAGCACGTTGATGTCATGACGCAGCGTGTTGGCCGCATCCTCGCGCAATACGCCGTGACGCTTGCGATCGAAGTAATAGGCATCGGTCAGGCTGTCCAGGCGCGCATCATTATGCGTCGGGTCGATGATATCGATGCCTTCCAGTTGCAGATCCAGTTCCTGACACATGTCTTCAAGGTGGGCCTTTCTGCCGACCAGGATGGGGTGGGCAATGCCCATATCCTGCATCGTGATGGCCGCACGAATGATTGTTTCATCCTCGCCTTCAGGCAGTACCAGGCGTAGCGGTTTGCTGCGTGCCTTTTCCATGACCGCGCGCATGAACACGCGCGACTGGTCAATGCGACCAGCCAGTTGTTGCTGGTAGGCAGTCATATCTTCAATAGGCTTGCGCGCCACGCCGGTTTCGGCTGCGGCACGGGCCACGGCTGCGGGTACAACCTCGATGAGTCGGGGGTCGAAAGGTTTGGGCAGGATATATTCCGGCCCGAAACGAAGCGATTCCTTGCCGTAGGCTTTGAGCACGGATTCCGGCACATCCTGACGTGCCAGCTCGGCCAGTGCATGCACGGCGGCAATCTTCATTTCCTCGTTGAAGGTCGTGGCTCGTGCATCCAGCGCCCCGCGGAACAGGAACGGAAAGCCGAGCACATTATTGACCTGATTGGGATGATCGGAGCGGCCCGTGGCCATGATCAGGTCCTTGCGAGTGGCCATGGCCAGATCGTAGGGGATTTCCGGGTCCGGATTAGCCATGGCGAATACAATGGGGCGCTCGGCCATGCTTTTCAGCATGTCGGCGGATACGATATTGCCTTCGGACAGGCCGATGAACACATCCGCACCGTTCAATGCTTCTTCCAGCGTACGTTCCGGGCGTTCGGTGGCAAAATAGGCCTTGTGTTCCGGCAGCTTTTCATCGCGGCCCTGATAAATGACGCCCTTGCGATCGAGAAACAGAATGTTTTCGCGACGCGCGCCCAGTTGTTCGATCAGCTGCATGCAGGCAAAACCGGCTGCACCGGCACCCAGACAGACGACCCTGATATTCTCGATCTGTTTCTGCTGCAGGATCAGTGCATTGAGCAGGCCTGCGGCCATGATCACGGCCGTGCCATGCTGGTCATCATGCAGTACCGGAATATTGACACGTTTTTTTAGTTCTTTCTCAATAAGGAAACACTCCGGTGCACGGATATCTTCGAGGTTGATGCCGCCGAAGGTCGGTTCCATGCGTGCGATCGTTTCGACGATGGCCATCGGATCATCTTCGTCCAGTTCGATATCGAACACATCGATATCGGCAAAGCGTTTGAACAGTACGCCCTTGCCTTCCATGACTGGCTTGCCGGCCAGTGCACCGATATTGCCCAGCCCGAGCACGGCCGTGCCGTTGGTAATCACGCCGACCAGATTGGCGCGGGAAGTATATTCATCGGCCAGTTCGGGATTGTCAGCAATCTCCAGGCAGGGGATGGCCACACCCGGCGTGTAGGCCAGCGAAAGATCGCGCTGGGTCAGGCAGGGCTTGCTTGGCTGTACCGTGATTTTGCCCGGAGTGGGCGAGCGATGGTATTCCAGGGCATCTTGACGCAACGTATCCTTGGGCATAATGGTTCCTCTCTTGCACAGTTACGGAAGCTCTGAAACGATAGCGTTTCGCCTTGAGCTTCTGCGAGCTGCGCAAGCTTAACCGAAGTTGCGGCGATGGTCATGGAGGTATCATGAAAATCGGATTTGCCGGAGCAGGCGCTGTAGGTTGTCATTATGCCAGCAAGCTGATGCAGGCTGGTCATGAGGTTGCCCTGCTGGCGCGCGGCGCGCACCTGCAGGCATTGCAGCGCGAGGGACTGCATCATGAATCGGACGGTGTTGTGCATCGGCTGATGGTTCATGCTGATGATGCCCCGGCAATTCTGGCCGATTGTGATGTCATTGTGCTCAGCTGCAAAATGACCGGGCTTGGTTCCATGCTGGAGAGCCTGCAGCCGGTGCTTCGCGGCACGCCGTTACTGATCACATTGCAAAATGGCGTGGAGGCGCCGGGCATGGTTGCGCAGGCGTTTCCTGCCTGTCCTGTGGCGGCTGGCACGGCATTTATCGGCGTGCGCATCGAGCGCCCCGGCTATGTACTACATACGGCTGCCGGTGGCATACGCCTGGCCTGGTGGCGATCGTCGCAGGATTTTGATTTGCATGCACTGCTGGAGCGCTTTCAGCAGGCGGGTGTGCCGGCGCGTTTTGAAGTCGAAGCACACAGTCTGTTGTGGCGGAAAATGCTGTGGAATTGCGGTTTTAATGCGATTACAGCCATTACCCGACGCTATGCGCGGGATATGGCGGCCCATGCGGAAACGCTGTCGCTGGTAACGGCGGCAATGCAGGAGGCCATGGCCGTGGGACAGCGCTGCAGTGCGAATCTTGGCGAGGAGGATATTCGCAAGCATATCGAGGTGACACTGGCCATGGGAGCGGTAAAAACGAGCATGTGGCAGGATATTGAAGCCGGAGCAGGCAGTGAAATCGATTACATCAACGGCTATGTGGTACGCAAGGCTGCCGAATTTGGTCTTTCGGCGCCGGTCAATACGATGCTGGTGGCACTGGTGCATGCGATTGAGCGGCATGGCGCATCGTGAGCAGAGGCATTTGGGTGATGGCAGGATATCATCTATAATACTGTCAGTTGAATGAAAAGGGGACGTGATGGCCAGACAATGGTTTGCCGTGCAAACGAAGCTGCGTCGTGAAACAGAAGCTCTGCAACAGTTTGAACGGCAGGGGTTTACCGCTTATCTGCCGATGACGATCGTACGTTGTTCCCATGCTCGCAAGATAAGCTGGCAAAAGCGTGCCTTTTTTCCGGGCTACCTGTTTTTGCATCTGGCGCCGGAGGAGCGTTGCTGGACAACGATTCGCAGCACCATCGGTGCCATTGGCGCGGTGCATTTCGGTTCATGTTATCCGCCGGTGGACGATGCCTTTATCGATACCCTGGAACGTCGGGAAAACGAGGAGGGCGTCATTATTGCCGGAGCTGAAACGGCGGCGGTTTTCCGCCCTGGCGAAAGCGTGAAGGTGTTGCATGGTCCGATGCAGGGGCTGGAAGGCGTGTTTGTCAGCATGCGCGGCGAGGATCGGGTCATGGTCATGCTGTCCTGGCTACAGCGCAGGGTGCGGGCTGAACTCTGCGTCGATGCTGTTGTGGCTGCTGGTTGATCAGCGGTCGGACGATATGTCCTGGCGTGGTTTGACGGCCTCGATATAGGCTGAAACCACATAATCCTCAACGCCGCGACCCGGTGCCCAGTCGCGGATGAATTCGCGCGATTCGTCTTTTGGCCGGATACGGATGCATGCAAAACCTGCTGCGGCCATCATGGCCTCCAGATCCTCAATCAGCGATGCGCCGGCCATGCAACCGGCATGCAGTTGCGGATCGTTTTTCATCTCTTCCGGCATTTCCGTCGTGGCCACGACATCGGAAATGGCCAGCCGTCCGCCCGGTTTGAGCACGCGAAATGCCTCGCGGAACACCTGTGCCTTGTCCGGCGAGAGATTGATGACGCAATTGGAAATGATGATGTCGGCCGTAGCATCGGCCACGGGCAGGTGTTCGATTTCACCGAGACGAAATTCGACATTGGTAAACCTGCCTTTTTCGGCATTGGCACGCGCCTTGGACAGCATCGTCGGCGTCATATCGATGCCGATGACATGGCCGCTTTCGCCCACTTCGTGCGCGGCCAGAAAAGCATCGAAACCACCGCCACTGCCCAGATCGATGACCGTCTCTCCGGCGCGCAGGCTGGCAATGGCGCGCGGATTGCCGCAGCCCAGTCCCATGTCCGCGCCTGTTGGCACCTTGTCCAGGTCCTGTTCGGAATAGCCGAGTCGCGTAGAGATCAGTGTGTTGATGGCGGCATCATCGGATACCCCACAGCAACTGGCCGCTTCACCACAACAACTGCCCTGATTGCTGGCTTCGGCGACTTCGCTATAGCTCTGTCTGACATGCTGGCGAATGCGATCTGCTTCCACGCTCATAATACGCTCCGTGAACAGGGATGAATCAGCGGCAATCTAGGTGTTGCGGCAGAAAACGCAAAACGATTGTTCATGCTTCCAGCGCGCCGCCGCAACCGGATCCCTGTCCGGCTGTGCAGCCGTAGCAATGATCCATGACGATAATCGGTCGTCCCTCGATATCATGCTGCATGAGGTCACGCAGGTGTAACTTCCGCCCGCGTTCATCGTGCATGTTCAATTGCAGCATCTGGTTGAAATCGCAATCGTAGACATAGCCCTGCCAGTCCACGCTGATGAGGTTGCGACACATGACATGTTGCAGGTTCTCCTGACGACAGGATGCCTTCAGCAATTGCATATAGGAGGCGAATTCGCCGAGCGAAATGAGCATGCTGCCAAAGCGCTGGATGGGCATATTGGTAATTGTGAACAGACGGTTGAAATGGATGCCGTAGCGTTCGGCCAGTTCGCGCTTGTAGGCCGCTTCCAGCTGATCCTGTGCCGGTGGCAGGCTGGCACCCTGCGGGTTATACACCAGAGTCAGCTGATGTTCTTCATCATCGGCGCCGTAGCCAAGCGCATTGAGTCGCTTAAGGGCGCGAATACTGGCTGCAAACGTGCCCTTGCCACGCTGATGATCAACATTCTCGCCCAGGTAACAGGGCAGGGAGGCGACGACTTCCACATGGTGCGCGGCCAGAAAGTCCGCCATATCCTCATAGCCGGCTTCTTCCAGAATGGTCAGGTTGCAGCGGTCGATAACATGGATGCCCATGGCCCTGGCCCGGCTTACCAGATGACGGAAATGCGGATTCATTTCCGGTGCGCCGCCGGTCAGATCGAGCGTGTGGATATGTCGTGCAGCCAGATAGTCCAGTACCAGCCGGATGGTATCTTCATGCATGATTTCCTTGCGTCGCGGGCCGGCATTGACATGGCAATGGATACAGCTCTGGTTACACAGGTAACCAAGGTTGACCTGCAGCGTTTGCAAGGTACTGCGGCGGATGGGGGGGAAATCCGTTTCTTTCAATAACGGTAATGTGGCATGCATGTGTACTGAAACTCCCGTCTGCTTGGAATCAGGCGTCAGTCGCAGACGCAGCACCGATCTTACACAGGTGTATGCGGCAACTGCAACTTGCACCATCGGGCAACAACCGTAAACTCCTGCATCCACACAGGAGCGATAAGGCAGGGGTCAAGCGGAGGCTATGATGAATACAGAGCAGGTATTGCAGGCAATCAGACAGGGGGATGCCATCCTCAATGAAAACCTGAGCGGACTGGATTTTTCCGGTGCGGATTTAAGCGGTGCCAATCTTTCCGGAAGCAATCTTTCCGGTTGTAACCTGCGTGATGCGAAGCTGACCGATGCCAATCTGAGCGGTTGCGATTTGAGCAAGGTCGACTTGCGTGGCGCCGATCTGACACGCGCCAATCTGTTTCGTGCGGACCTGATCGGGGCGCGGCTGCGTCGCGCCAATCTGACGGCCTCGATTCGTACCGAAGCGAAAATCAAGAAATGGGCTCTGAAGGGCGCCTATATTGCCGGCCCGACGGCATATACCGAATGAATAACGTACAAACCCTGTCTGGTGCATTCCCGCTGGGTGAAGATCGGGACTTTTTATCTGAAAGCGAATGGGTCATTCTCAAACTGTTGTGTCGTCCGGTAAACACGCTGGTCGATGCCGATGCGGAAGAACTGTCACAGGAAACCGGTGGACAGATTTCGCCCGCCCGCTGCGATGAACTGATTCGCACGGTGCGTATTCATCAGCTTGACGGGCTGGGCAGCTGGGCGGCACGTTTGCTGGCCGGTTGCGGTTTCAGTGATACGGACCTGTTGCGACAGGATGTGGCCGATATGGTGGATAGGGTGAATGCCTCGCTGGGTTATCCGGTGTTTAATGCGGCGACGATGCATGCGCTGGAGGTTTTGCAGCAGCGATGGCGGCAGGCTAAAGCATGAGTGAACGTATGCTGATTACCGGCGGCGCCGGTTTTATCGGCTCGAATCTGGCCGCAGCATTGCTGCGCAGGCCGGCCACGGATGTTGTCGTGGTCGATGATTTTTCTTCCGGTGACTGGCGTAACCTGATCCATGTCGATTGCGAAGTGCGCGCGGCCGATTGCGATGATCCGTTGTTGCTGGAAGAAATTGCCGATGGCGGTTTTGCGGCCATTTTTCACGAAGCGGCGATTACCGATACGACGATTCTGGATCAGCGGCGTATGGTGGAAGTCAATACTAATGCCTTTGCCGCCATTCTTGAAGCCAGTTCGTATTCCGATACACGGGTCATCTATGCCTCCTCGGCGGGCACCTACGGCAATTCGCCGGCGCCGAACCGCATCGGTCATGGTGAGTTGCCCGAGAATATCTATGGCTTTTCCAAGCTGGCCATGGACCGCGTGGCGGCACGCTGGTATGAGCGGCATGCCGCGCCGATTATCGGCCTGCGCTATTTCAATGTGTACGGGCCGGGTGAAACGCACAAGAACGAGAAAGACGGTAACAAGACGGCCTCGATGATGTTGCAGCTCTATGAACAGGTGCAGGCCGGTAAACAGCCGCGGCTGTTCAAATATGGCGAGCAGATGCGTGATTTTGTCTATATCCGCGATGTGGTTGGTGCCAATTTGGCCGCATTGCAGGCATCGCGTTCGGGTGTGTGCAATGTCGGTTCCGGTCAGGCACGCACGTTCAATGATGTGGTTGCCATTCTGGGCAAGGCGCTGGATCGTGAGCTGGAAGTGGAGTATTTCGATAATCCGTTTTCCTTTTATCAGAATCATACCGAGGCCGATTTGAGCGAGACGGCGGCCTTGCTGAAATGGAAACCATCCTGGTCGCTGGAGGCGGGCATGAACGATTATATCTCATGGCTTGAAGCCGGCGGGCGTGGTCCTGTGGGAGGTTCGCAATGATGTGCTGTGTTCGCATGCTGGCACTGGGCCTGTTATTATTGCCGGCGGCCTGTATCACGCCACCGGTGCACCAGGGTAATGTGCTCAATGCCGGGAAAATTCAGCAGATTCATGAAGGGGACTCCCGTTTTGAAGTTGAATCGGTGCTGGGCGAACCGATCCTCAAGGATTCGCTGCATCCGCACCGGGCCAATTATGTGGAAGATTTCGAGGATCCGGACAGTGGTGACCGCATTCAGCGCGGCGTGATTATCGAGTATGATAATGCCTTTCGCGTGAAGGAAATCCGCATCTATGGCTTCGATCAGGGCGAGGAAGAATAGTCTTGGCCAGGCAACCGGGGAAACAGTCGTCGCTTGCCTTTCTCTATTATCTGTCACTGGTGCTGGGCAAGGCCGGCTTGCTGATCGGCGGCCATGCGCTGATGGCCTATCTGCTGGCTTCGGCCGCAGGCATCGTCAGCGGCGGTATGGATGAGGTTGTGAAGCTTTCGGGTATTCCCGTCTGGCTGCTCGTGCTGACCATGATCGCCACGCTGCTGCTCGACGGCATGATGATCTATCACTCCAGGCAGGAACGAAAACGCGCCTTGGCGCGCTGATCCGCCATTTCCAGGCACACGTTCGGTTGTTGTGTGTTCAGGCTGATTCTGCCTCAATGCATCAAGAATCATGTCCGACGTTTTCCCCCGCACCATTCGGGCCAGCGATAATCCAGCATGTTGACACTACAGCACCTCTTCAGAAATCATATTCAATCTTGGTTGTGTGCGTATATTACCTACTTGTTGAATGAACACGTTTATACAGCAAGGATTTTGGTGGTTTGCTTGGAAAAGAATACTCAACACCTGCCGCCTTCACTGTGTTTCAATTTTTGGAAGCTTTCTCTGCAGCGTTTAGCTAG
>CAZTGM010000057.1:0-11457 GCA_964613235.1 uncultured Zetaproteobacteria bacterium
TGCGTGGAACGGTTAATACCGCGCTGGTGGCCCAGACCGGGCAGCATTGGGGCGGGGGCATACGCGTGGGCGATGATGCTGCAAGTCTTGATATCAGCTTCAATCGTGCGGACCTGGAACATGAGATTTTTTATAATCCGCTGTTGTTTGCCAATGCCAATTATACGGATCCGACGCGACATGACGTGTTAATGCTCCAGGGTCACTGGCGTGCCGCTGCCTGGGCCGATCTATCGGCCAGCTATACCTATACCAAAGCCACCTTTCGTGGCGGTGTGTTTGATGGCAAGGATGTACCGGCCGTACCGCAGCATGCCTTCGGTGGCCGTGTGAGCTCGGACTGGGGTAACGGCTTTGGCACGGTACTCGATGCCAGCTATGTTGGTGCATCCTATCTGATCAGTGATCAGGGCAATGTACGCCCCAAGCTTGCTGCCTATTTTCTGCTGAATGCTGCCGTGAACTATCAGTGGCATGATGTTGCGTTCTTTGTGCGCGGTGAAAACCTGACCAATACGAAATACAGCAGCTACGGCGTGAAAGGATTTGCCGCTGATGCGTTCTATCCGTCACCGACGATTTCCGTACGCGGCGGGATACGCTATTCGTTCTGACCGGTGGCATCTGTTGCCATGGGTGGCCGCCAGTCTGGCCGCCCATGGCATGCTGCTGTATCTGTTTTACATCAGCTTCGATGACGCATTCGTCACTTCATCAGGCGGACAGGTGATGATTGTCGCCCTGCAGGATGATGTGATGGTACCTGCACATGATCAGCCGCAGCTTGCCGGTGATCACAAGCCTGTACCGCAGATGAACCATGCTGAAGTGACAGCAGTTGCCAGGCATGATTATGCGACCGCAACGCATGCAGCTCGTGTGCAGCGCAAGAACGAGTCGACATCAATATTGCAGCCTGCGCGATCACAACAGCAAACAATGTCTGCTGGTCCTGCAGATCGGCAGGGCATGGGTGACCATGCTGTGACTGCTATGGCGCACGCGGCTGCTGCAGTACAGGCCGCGGCAGATGGTGAACAGCGGCTGCAGCGTGTTCGCCGTCACCTCGAACATTTCAAGTATTATCCGGCCAGTGCACGTCGTCGCGGGATTGAAGGTCAGGTGGAAGTAGCATTCGATCTTGATGCCCGGGGTATGGCCAGTCGCTTGCAGCTGTTATCCCGTTCCGGTTACCGCATACTGGATCGTGCCGCCCTGGAAACGGTGCGGCGGGCCAGTCCGTTCCCGGCCCGTGGAGGCCATTATCGTTTCCAGTTGGTGTTCAGAAAGTCATGAGAATGTGGCTGCTGGGTGCCTTGCTGCTGTTTGCCTTGCCCGTGCAGGCGGCAGACAGGGTGCTGGCGCTGGCGCCGCATGTATGCGAAATGCTTTATGCCATTGGCGCGGGAGCGAATGTGGCCGGCGTTGTTGATTATTGCGATTTTCCTGCTGCCGTACAACGCAAGCCGCATGTGGGCAATTATCGCTATATCAATGTGGAAGCGGCATTGCATCTGCATCCGCAAGTGGCGGTGGTACTCAACCGAGAGATACCGGGTGTGACAAGGCTGGAACAAATGGGTGTGCGCATTGTGATCTCTGACCCGCGCAGTTTCGAAGCGATTTTTCATGATCTGTTGATGCTGGGAAAACTCACGGGCCAACAGCAGCAGGCTGAAGCGCTGGTGCGACAGCAGCGAATGCGTTTATGGCAAACCCGGCAACAGGCAGCGCATGATGTGCGCGTGTTTTACGAATTATGGCCCGACCCGCTGATGACGGCCGGTGGTAAAAGCTTTATTCATTCGTTGATCACACTGGCCGGAGGGCACAATGTGTTTGGCGACATTGCCCTGGAATCGCCGCATGTGAATATTGAGGCCGTGCTGCGCGCCAGACCGGAGCTGATCATCATTCCGCTGGAGAGACGCAATCTGGCTGAGCGCAGGCGTTTCTGGCAGCACTGGCTTGGTACATCCGTCCGTTTTGCAGTGATCGACCCGGATTTGCTACACCGGCCGGGGCCGCGGCTGATCGAAGGGCTGGAACAGTTGCAACAGGCACTGCTTGCTGGCCGGATACTGCGGATGACGGAGTAATGTCAATGCATCAGAATAGCAGTAATGAATATCAGGCAGGCAGGTTATCCGTGTGATGGCCAGGTTTTCGGATGATGAACGCGCGGTTGTCTACCGGGTGATCCATGCCCGGCGCGATATGCGCCATTTTACAGGCGGTGAGGTGGCCGATGAGATACTGCAGCGCATCCTTGCAGCAGGCCATGCGGCACCTTCGGTCGGTTTCATGCAGCCGTGGCGTTTTGTCCGCATCACACGCTCTGAATTACGTGAACAACTGATCTCGCTGGTCGAGGCAGAAAAACTGCGCACCGCCGATGATATGGATGCGCGCAAAGACGAATTCATGCGCCTGAAGGTGGCTGGTATTCGTGATTGTGCCGAACTGCTGGCCGTCGTGCTGGCACCGGATGATGGCACATTGTTTGGCCGACGCACGATGCCGGAGGAAATGGCACTGGCATCTGCTGCCTGTGCGATCCAGAACATGTGGCTGGCTGCACGTGCCGAGAATCTCGGCATGGGCTGGGTATCATTTTTTGAACCGGATGACGTGGCAAGGCTGCTGCATTGTCCCGCCGACAGCAAGCCGATCGCATTGCTTTGCCTCGGTCCGGTAAAAGCCTTTTACGACAAACCAATGCTGGAGCAGGAGGGTTGGAGAAACCGGGAAAGCATGGATGTTATATTGGCAGAAAATCAATATCCGGTTGATAAGAAAGGTATAAAATGACTGGTTTTCTTATGCTATTGTGGTGAATTGTTTTATGCATGGTGCGCGCTTGCATGCGGACAGGTCCGTGCTGGCTTCTCGCGCAGTCTGTTCAAATCGCAGCATATCAGTCGGCTTGTGCCATGATCGGGTGATGTGGTTGGCCGGCCATGATTGTTGTTGAAGAAACGGGAATGAGGAATCGTGGATGATGAAGAACGGGAACAATAAATGAATATCGGAGTCTGCCCGGCATGATGCGCTGGTTGCTGTTGTTGGCGGGTTGCGCATTGGTGCTGTGGTTGTCGTTGGGTATGGGCGAGCACTGGCTGAATCCGCTGACGGCAGAGGGGCAGGATGCATTGATTCTGTGGCAATTGCGGGCACCGCGACTGATGCTGGCCTTTGCCGTTGGCGGACTGTTGGCGCTGGCCGGAGCCTGGTTTCAGGTATTATTGGGTAACCCGCTGGCCGAACCGTATGTTCTGGGTGTGGCAGGCAGTGCTTCGGCCGGTGCCGTGGCCGGCCTGATGTGGTGGCCGGATTCGGCTCTGGTGATGTCAATCGGTGCATTTGCCGGCGCATGGCTGGGCATTGCCTGTGTCATGTTTTTTGCCCATCTGGGACCGAACCGGATGTTGCTGGCCGGTGTCGTGCTGGCTGCGTTCTGGTCGGCGGTGCTGGCGCTATTGCTGGCGCTGCTGCCTGAACAGGGGTTGTTTCGCGCCTTTGCCTGGATGATGGGGGATCTTGGTCAGTCTGATATGCCGCTGTCCCTGTTGTTGGCGGTATGGTGTCTGGCACTGGGATGCGGCCTGCTGTTGTCCCGTTCGCTGGATATATTGTTGCTGGGTGAGCGACATGCCGAGGCGCTGGGCGTGAATGTGCATCGCCTGCGGCGGCAATTGTTGCTGCTGGCTTCGGCTGTGACGGCGCTGGCCGTGACGGCCGCCGGTACGATCGGCTTTGTCGGTTTGGTGATTCCGCATCTGATGCGCCTGCTGTTTGGCGCTCTGCACAGGTTTGTGTTGCCGGCCTCGGCCGTGGGTGGTGGTCTGTTGCTGATGCTGGCTGATGCTGCGGCTCGCAGCGTCATTGCACCGGCCGAATTGCCGGTCGGTGTATTGACGGCGATGATCGGCGTGCCGGTATTTCTGTTGTTATTATTGAGGCGGGCGTGATGGAGGCCTTGCTGCAGTTGTCAGGGGTGCGCATCGAGCGCGGTGGTCGGGTATTGCTTAGTGATATGCATGCCGTGCTGCATGCCGGGCAGATCACGGTTGTGCTGGGACCCAATGGCGCAGGCAAGTCCAGCCTGCTGCTGGCCATGGCCGCCCTGATTCCATGCCATGGTGATATGACTGTATGCGACATCCCGTTATCCGTCTGTGATCGTCAGACTTTGTCCCGCCGGATTGCCTGGCAGGGTGAACAGCCGCCAGCGGAGTTCGGGGTGACGGTGTTCCAGCGTCTGCAACTGGTTTGTGAGGATCAGACACGGATCAGGATGCAGGCAAAAATGATGGATGTGGATGTGCTGCTAAATCGTTCGCTTGGCCATTTGTCCAGCGGTGAGCGCCAGCGTGTGGAACTGGTGGCATTGTCATTGCGTGAAGCACCGGTCTGGCTGTTGGATGAACCGATGTCGCATCTGGATCTGAAATATCAGCTGTACTGTGTGGAGATGTTAAAAGCGCAGGCTGCGACCGGACGGGCGATTGTGACGGTTGTACATGATTTGCAGCAGGCACATGCCCTGGCTGACCAGCTGGTGCTGCTGGACGGCAGGGGTGGCGTGCGTTGCGGCAGTGCGGATGCACTGTTTAATCGCGAGATACTGTCGCAATTGTATGATACACCACTGCGGCAGCAGGGGCATATACTCATGCCGGACTATGGAGGCGTTGATGAAATCAAGGCATAAGCGACAAGGGGTCGTGCTGGTGCATACCGGCGAGGGCAAGGGGAAATCATCTTCGGCATTTGGCATGGTGTTTCGTGCTGCCGGTTGGGGCATGAACGTATGCGTGATCCAGTTTATCAAGGGGAAATGGAAAACCGGTGAGCAGAAGGCGGCGGAGAAATTCGATAATATCGAATGGCATGCGTTGGGTGACGGATTTACCTGGGACACGCAAAACCCCGAGCAGGATATCCGTACGAGCAGGGATATCTGGGATTTGTGCAAGGAGAAAGTTCGTTCGCAGCAGTTCGATCTGGTCATCTTCGATGAAATCAATTACTGCAGCAGTTACGGCTGGATTTCAGGCGCAGAGATTGCAGAGTTCATCCGCGTGGAAAAACCGGCCTGGATGCATCTGGTGCTGACCGGTCGCGATGCGGCGCCGGAAGTTGTGGCTGTGGCGGATACCGTTAGCGAAATGCGCAAGATAAAGCATGCCTATGACCACGGCATAGACGCTGTGCAGGGAATAGAGTTTTGATAGATTGGAAAAAGGAGCATATCCATGGATAAACCGATGATGCCTTATTACAAACGGCACGCGATCATGTGCTGCGGCAAGTCATGTGGCGAGAATATGCCGTTGCTGAATTATCTGAAGGAACGAGTGGCCAAAGCCGGTCTGATTATGGGTGACGAGAATGCCGTGCGCGTGAACCGGGCCGGGTGTCTGGGCGTATGCCAGCAGGGGCCGATCATGGTCGTGTATCCGGATGGCGTGTGGTATTACAATCTGGATGAGGCGAAGGTCGATCGTATTGTGGAAGAGCATTTCAGAGCCGGAGAACCGGTTGCCGAATACGCATTTTACGGTACCGACTGATTGTCTGGTCCTGAAGGTTTGGGAAAACAGCTGATGCCTCGTGTCAACCCGTGGCCGGATTTTCGGCAGCCATGGAGGGTGTAGTGCGTATTCTTTTGGCGCATGGCTCATCTGATCAGGCATACATGCAATGCTTGCAGCAGCTGGCTGACCGTGTCAGTGAGCGACTTGGCGAGCCGGTGCGGACGGCATGTCTGGATGATCCATTGCCGCAGCATGCGCAGGTGCTGCCGTTATTGCTCGCTTGCGGTGAGCACTGGCAGCGTGATGTGCCGGCCATTCTGCAGGATGCGCATGCAAGACGGGTTGCCGCTCCGGCAGAGTATCCGGCGGATATGGCCGATATGTTGCAGACCATGGCTATCGACAGGCGAAAGAAACAGCGTGCCGTATTGTTTGCGCTGTATAGCCTGACAGCAGCGGAAGCCCTGACGGCGGAGTTGTATCGTGTCAGCAAGCGTTTTTCCCTGCCTGCGGTGGCTGCATTGCACGGCTGTTGCGATGTTTCATCGGTGCTTGAATTATGGCGCGATGAAGGATTGCAGGATGTGCTGATTCAGCCGGCATTGCTGTTTCCGGGGCACAGTCTGGATCGCCTGCATACGTTGGCAGAAGCCAGTGGCATTAATGTGGCTATCGGTGATCCTCTGGCCGTTTATTCTCCGTTTGCCGACTGGCTGGCGGAGCGTTTCAGGGAGACCATATGAACCTTTCCGACGCCCTGTTGCCGGGAGAAGTGGCCTTGGTGGGAGCTGGACCCGGTGACGTCGGCCTGTTGACGCTGGCAGCTGCCGCATTGCTCGGGGACTGCGATGCCGTGGTCTATGATGCGCTGGTGTCCGATGCCGTACTGACGCTGGCAGATGAGAATGCGGAGAAAATCTTTGCCGGCAAACGGGGGGGACGTCCTTCAGTCAGTCAGCAGGATATTTGTGAAACATTGATTCGCCTGGCGGGTGAAGGCAAGCGGGTGGTACGCCTGAAGGGAGGCGATCCGTTTGTGTTCGGACGTGGCGGCGAGGAGACTCGTGCGCTGGCTGCAGCCGGAATTCGCTTTCGGGTGATTCCCGGCATCACGGCTGGCGTGGCTGCACCGGCCATGGCCGGCATTCCGGTCACAGATCGTTCGGTGAATGCCTCGCTGGCATTTTTGACCGGTCATGAGGCAGAGGGAAAATCACGGCTGGACTGGCAGGCACTGGTGGCGGCCTTTCCCGTATTGGTCATTTATATGGGCACGCGAAACCTGCAGAAGATTGCCACGCAACTGATCGCGGCAGGCATGGCAAAGCGGACGCCGGTGGCTATTCTGCACGCGGTCAGCTGGCAGGGTGAACGGCAGCTTTACGGCACATTGGCAGAGGTAGCCTGTGGTGATATGCAGGGCGAATCACCGGCCATTGTCGTGATCGGTGATGTGGTTGCGGCACGCAGGCCATGGCGGGATTGCGGAGCGGACCATGCTGCATGATGGTGTGACGCTGCTACTTGGCGGTGCGCGCAGTGGCAAGAGTCGGCGGGCACTGGAACTGGCCGCACATGCAGAAGATGTCTGCTATATCGCGACGGCAAGGGAAAATGCTGATGATCTGGAATGGGCGCAGCGCATTGCCAGGCATCGGCGTGAACGTCCTGCACACTGGCAAACGCTGGAGGTGCCGCTGGCACTGGATCAGGCACTGGCCTCTTTGTCGATATCTACCCTGGTCATTATCGATTGCATGACACTGTGGTTGACGAATATCATGCTGGCAGAGAAGAATGTGCATACCGAAAGTGAGCGCGTTATGCAGGCACTCGCGGATTTTCGAGGATCGGCTATACTTATTTCCAATGAAACGGGAATGGGTATTGTTCCGGAATATCCATTGGGCAGGGAGTTCCGCGATGCACAGGGAAGACTTAATCAGAAGCTGGCAGCCATGGCCGATGATGTGGAATTGATGGTAGCCGGACTGCCGTTGGTGCTGAAGTGATTATTCCGCCGATTGATAAGCAGGCGCTGCAGCAAGCCAGAGCACATCAGGGCAGGCTGACCAAACCTGCCGGTTCGCTGGGGCGTCTGGAAGATATTGCTTGCTGGTTTGCGGCTCGCCAGGGCAAGGGGATCCCTGATCCGTTGCAGCCGGCCATTGTTGTTTTCGCTGCAGATCATGGTGTGGCCACGGAGGGTGTGTCTGCGTATCCGCGTGAGGTTACGGCGCAGATGGTGAGAAACTTTTCCGCCGGCGGAGCCGCGATCAATGTGTTGGCCGGGCGTTGCAATGCTGCGCTGTC
This sequence comes from uncultured Zetaproteobacteria bacterium, assembly GCA_964613235.1. Taxonomy (GTDB): domain Bacteria; phylum Pseudomonadota; class Zetaproteobacteria; order Mariprofundales; family Mariprofundaceae; genus J005. Next base: position 7,854 of record CAZTGM010000057.1, read on the forward strand.
CATTGTTGATGTCGGCGTGGATGCGGATTTGTCTGATGTTGATGAACTGGAACATGCCAAGATTCGTGCCAGAGGTTCCGGTAATATTATTCATGAAGCGGCGATGACAGCAGTTGAATACTGGGAAGCCGTCGGTATTGGCGAGGAAATGGCTTCGCGTGCCATAGTAGCCGGTGCCAATCTGCTGATTGCCGGTGATATGGGTATTGGCAACACGACAGCCAGTGCGGCCGTGATTTGCGAATTAAGTGGCCTGAGTCCGGAATTGATTGTGGGGCGTGGTACGGGAGTGGATGGTTCGGCCTATTACCGCAAATTGGCTCTGGTGGAGCAGGCGCTGGCGCGTGCTGCAGGTACGCCGTCGCATGATGTTTTGCGCGAACTTGGCGGGCTGGAGATTGCAGCCATGGCCGGCTTTTATCGTGCTGCGGCCAAGCGCGGCGTGCCGGTGTTGCTTGACGGGTTTATTTCCGCTGCTGCTGCCATGGCCGCTGTCGCCTGGGATATCCATATCTCAGGCTGGTTGCTGGCCAGTCATGTGTCTGCAGAACAGGGTCATCGTCTGGCCTTGCAGGAGCTTGGCCTGGAACCGTTGCTTGAGCTGAACATGCATCTGGGCGAGGGCAGCGGGGCAGCATTAACGGTGCCACTGCTCAATGCTGCGATTGCGCTGCATCGTGATATGGCAACGTTTGAATCGGCGCAGGTCAGTGAGCAACTCTGACGAACGTATTATCGATTTCATTCGACATGGAGAAACGACTGCCGGCAATGATCGTTTGATCGGCAGCACCGATGTACCGTTAAGCGAGCATGGCTGGCAGCAATTGCATGCGACGGTTGATGGTCTGCCTGTCGAGCTGTCGACGTTGACGGTATACACCTCTCCCCTGCAGCGCTGTGCGCAGTTTGCCCGGGCTTTTGCACGGCATCGGAAGGCCAGCCTGGTTATAGAAGATGATTTTCGGGAAATGGATTTCGGAGACTGGGAAATGGCGGATATGCATCGTTTACGCGAGGATAAGACATTCCGCCACTTTTTTCAGGCACCACAGGCGCATGTGCCGCCTGCCGGTGAGCCCTTTGACGTTTTTTTTCAACGTGTCGCACGTGGCTGGCAGCGTTTGATACAGCAGACGAAAGAGGGACATACGATGGTGTTCACGCATGGCGGTGTGATCCGCGTTCTGTGCTGTTTGCTGTTGCCATTACCACCGGCATCTGCTTCGCGTGTATTTATGCCGCATGCCGGGCACATGCGCGTTCGCGTATGCGATAGCCGGGCCAAACTGCTTTCATTGAATGGCTATCCATGCGTGGCCTGATACTGGCAACCCAGTTCCTGACACGACTTCCTGTTCCTGCTGTTGCCGATTTCAGAGAAGAAGATCTGGCGCGCAGTGCGGTATGGTTTCCGCTGGTGGGAATCATCATCGGCACATGCGTGGCATTGTTTACGCTATGGGGTGCGCATATCGATGCCTGGCTGGGTGCCTGGATGGGGCTGCTTTGCTGGGTTGCGATTACCGGTGCATTGCATCTGGATGGGCTGGCCGATCTGGCTGATGGACTGGGTGCCAGTCATCGCGACCCTGAACGTTTGTTGGCCGTCATGAAAGATCCGCATATCGGTGTGTTTGGCATTGTGGTCGTATTTATGCTGCTGTCCGGCAAGCTGGTGCTTTTGTGGCTGTGGTTAACGCAAGGTATATCGCTTTTTGCCTTGTTGCTGGTCTGTGCGTGGAGTCGCTGGGGTTCTCTGGTCTGGGCGCGTTTACCGTCGTTGCATGCGGGGCATGGCGAACGGTTTCAGTGGCAATTATCCGGTCAAACCGTGCTGTGGACGGGGGTCGCACTATTTTTGTGCACGCTGTTGTTCAGTCCTGCTCTATGGCTGGCGCCTGTGATGATTGCCGGCTGGAGATGGTTTCTGCAGCGAAGCCTCGGAGGCATGAGTGGCGACTGCCTGGGTGCAGGTACGGAGCTATGCGAGTGTGCGTTGTTGCTGTTACCCCTGCTGCATTAACAGACTGCTCAGCTGTTCATAGACTGGAAAGACAATACCGGAACCCAGTGTCAGATCCAGTACAGGTGAGGCGGCGAGCAGGACAAGCATGATCAAAAAACCATGGGATGGGGTGTAGACTGTGGTGGGGAAACGTAGCCATCGTGTGGCTACCCATTCACCAACCAGCATGCCTGGCAGTGGCAATAAATGCATGGCCATCATGCACAGGTTGAAAAACATCAGCACCTTGGCCCACCAGTGATGCAGAGGGGGCAGGCCGGACGGTGACGGATGGTTCAGCGTCCAGGCATAGAGGGCCGTGCCGATCACGCACAGCATGGCGTGACTGGCCAGTCGCATCAGGGCAGGGCGCATGCCGCTGTTCAGGATACGCGGTGGTGCAATGATGATGCCGCGATGCAGTGCGATGGCGGCAAGCCATGGCAGCCATGACAGCCGCGAGGTGATGGGAGAAAACGGGTGTGGCAGCGATACCTTGCTCCAGCGTGCCTCCAGCCAGCTGACAGTGGTCAGACTGATGATCACCGGCAGGCTGTAGAGAATGCATTGCCGAATGACGATGGACAGCCATGCGTCCACGGCTGTTACATGCTCTCCTGTTGTGGATAGAGTTTTAGCGTTAGTTCGGCGCCACCGGAACGATTCTGCAGGTTGATCAGCACATTATTGTCATGAACCAGCACACCGGTGATTCTGGCCACGTGATGTGTGGCAATGCGGATCAGATGATGTCCATCCCAGGCCCATAGCACGGAAGGTTTGCTATCATCAGTCAACCATAGCCACTGGCGGGTGTTATCCCAGGCCAGGTTGTCCGGCTGCTGTAGTTCGGCATGTTTCATAAAGAGCTGCACATCCGGTTTCTTGCCACGGTCATCCAGCACCAGAATATGTCCGCTGCCGGTTTCCGCAAGCAGGATACGTCCGTCCGGCAGGGTTTCCATATCCCTGATGCGATTGAATATGCGCGCATGCAGTACGCGCGCATTGCTGCGTGCCTGTTCCGGAAGTTCAATATTCAGCCAGCCTTTGTCGGCATGCAGTACTTCCAGGGTTCTGTTGCGCAGGTGCATGCGATACAGGCTGCCCTGCTCATGCGTATCGGCAAGATACGCATAGTGTTTATCCTGTGAAAAGGCGATTCCTGCATGAGAAAAGATTCCGGCTGCGGTCAGATTGGTAATCGCCGGATGCACATTTCCCGGTCGTTCGCGATCGATGAATTGTTCGGGTGGCAGTTTGTCAGCTTCGGCAATGCGCCAGATCATGCCGCGATCATATGCTTCGCCCAGCCACAGACTGCCGTCGGGTGCAAACTTCAGGCCGTCCGCTCGCTGCAGGCCGGTAATCAGCACCAGTTTGCGTGCATTCTGGAAATCGTACGCGGCCAGGCTGGGAGCATTATGGTGGGCGTCGGTTGCGCAGCTGATATACAGCCAGCGCCCGTGTTTTGACAGAGCCATCATATTCGGATGTGCCTGGCGCCAGACAATCAGCGATTGCATATTCCAGCCGGGAGCCAGTTCCAGGCCGATACTGTCCAGTTGGCAGCCGGCGGGGATGAGCAGTAGCAAG
>CAZTGM010000058.1:0-11191 GCA_964613235.1 uncultured Zetaproteobacteria bacterium
TAAGAGTTTTATGGTGGTTTCAACCCAAACATCAATAGGAAAAAGAAACAACAGATCCTCAGGTGTCTTGGAAACATGTTCTACATTCAACATCACAATTAGATCTCGCAAAAAGAATGCCCGAAGCTTATGACTTCCCAACCCCGCAACATTTTCCATCTTTTTAAAAGCTTCCTTATATTTCCCTTCTCTGAGCGATTTACAAATTTTTATTGTGTCAATGTCACTAATATTATCGCTCATGCTAGGGTTATTGTTTCTGTTGTTCTCACTACCCTCACCATTTTCTCTCTTGTTTGGTGGATAATATTCGTTGAAAGAGTCCGCCACACTTTTAGATGAGCCATCTGACTCCAGTGCTTTCACGGCAGCAATTTTCCACCCTCTCGGAGCCCCAGCTCGTTCATACGCCCATCCATACAAGAAAGCCTTCAGGCCGTAATCCTTATCACTTTCCATCCTGTCCCAGTCGTATTCAGACAAGTAAACACAGCAATAATCTTCCCCCAACTTGGCAAAGAACTTCAGTTTCTCTTCCATATCCACCATCCCCTCCAGCATTGCACTTTTAACAACAATCATACAAATCATGCATAAATTGCGGGAATATCGCTATAGGGCTAATTACCCACATTCAGCCAAGAGCCTGCGCGGATCACGTCCTGGAATACGACATCGTCTATCCGGTCGCGGATCGTGATATGCAGGGTGATATAGGGGCTGGAAGCGCTGTTCCTGGCCTGAATGGAGAAATGCTCCTGAAGGGAAAGCTTCAGACTGGGCGTACGACCCAGACGACGGATATCGTACAGCTCTGCATTTGCACCATTGTGCACCTTGATGCCGGAATCCATCACACAGCCGAGCAGTGGCAGTGTGCGTCCGGCTGCGCGGCAGTTGATCTCCGCCTTGTAGACCGGAGTCAAATCAACTGCACCCATCATACGTTTCACCATCATATCCGCGTATTTAACCTGACTTTGGGAATAATAGATAATAGCTTCCGGAAATATGATGTTCACATGCTGACCATTCGGCCTTTTCCAGATAATCCCCCTGATCGCTTCATGAAATTCCTGATCCGGTGCGCCATACACTTTTTTGAACGCATCGACCATACGGGCCATATGCCCTTCATCCGTTTTCAACCTGAACTCCACAAGCCTGTCTTCCCAGAAAATGGCATAGACCTCCCGGACGGGAATGCCCATATATGATTTCATTGGAAGGTCGGCACGTTTTGCGCCATTCTTACGTGGCCTTACCTCGATCTCCGGCAGCATCTTACGGAACTGTTTCAGGGACATATCCAATACCAGGCCATCCACCTGCAATTCCAGTTCTTCCCGGTTGATATCAGGCACATCTTCCTGATGCGCTTCCGTCACCTCATGGCCCGTTTCCTGTTTCTGATGCACGGGTGCCACATCTTCCTGCGAGCATCCGGCCATCATCAACATCAACGCCAGTATCAGCATGTTTCTCATATCGACCTCCCTCAAATCACTGATGTGAATAATCCGCTGCCCAGGCGACAACTGATGTCGCAAACAACGATGGGAAGTCAGATGGGAAGCGGGATGGTAAAACAGCTCTCCGCTTCCCATATGGCGGAACACATGCTCAACAGTAATCTCATACAAACCCGATCGTTTCCGCGGCATGGCCCTCTTTCAGCGCCATCTCGGCGCACAGTTCACGGATCAGGGCATCCGCACTCGCATCCATTCCAAGTACTGAAAGCCGCTTTTTCACTGCCGCGAAATCTCCCGGCGTCAGCATCTTCATGCCCGCAATATCGCGCAGATGTGATTCCGATACCTCGCCCGTGCACTCCTGCCGCAGCATGGCTTGGGCTTGGGCGGGCGTCAGATAATCGAAACGAATCTTGATCGCGAAACGCCGCAGGCTGGCCGGATCGAGATCGTCCATCAGATTCGTCGAACAGATGAACAGCCCATCGAAATGCTCCATCTGCACCAGCAGTTCATTGACCTGCGTGACCTCCCAGGAGCGATTCGCACCACGCCGGTCGCGCAGGAACGAGTCGGCCTCGTCGAGCATCAGCACGGCACGCTCACGCTCCGCCTCGCGGAACATCCCCGCGATATTCTTCTCCGTGCCGCCCACCCACATGCTCAGGATATCCGAGGCACGCCTGAGCAAAAGCGGCCGGTCCAGATGATCGGCGATATGCCGACCCAGGGCCGTCTTGCCCGTGCCCGGCGGGCCGTAAAAGCAGAGATTGCCGCGACCGCTGCCAGCCAGACCCGCAAGCAGGCGTTCGATATCTGCATCCGCGGAAATCAGCGCCGGATCGTAGCGGGTATCCTGCGCCCCGCAGTCGCCGAAGCGCATGCTGTGGCCAAGCACCTGCTGCATACCCTCCAGCACCTGCTCGACGGCATCCTGATTCGCCGCCGCATCGTCCACTTTCATATGCTGCACCACCCTAGCGGCCTTGGCGATATGCGCGGGCATGATTTCGGACTGTCTGCTGACATGATCCAGCCATGCCTCCTGCACCGGAACATCGTGAAGATACTTGCGGAACATGCGCTTGCGCACGCTGCAGGTGGGAACGGACATCTCCATGACATAGTCAAAACGGCGCAGGAATGCCGGATCGATCTGACCGACCCTGTTGCTCAGCCATAATGCAGGCACAGGATTGCTCTCCAGCATGTGATTGATCCATGCCTTTCCTGTCCGATCCCTCTGTTCGCGATGTTTTTCCGGAAACACGTCTTCCACCTCATCGAACAGAATGAGGCTTTCCGGCTGATGCTTCAGCAGCTGCTGGCTGAGCCGGTATGCCGAAAACCGCCGACTTCCCGTCAGAGGATCACCGTCCCGATCCTCCATGCTAATTTCATGGAGCGTGGCACCGATTTCCCGTGCCAGCACGCGCACCATTTCCGTCTTGCCCGTGCCCGGCTTCCCATACAGCAGGATATTGACCCCCGTAGTACCTCCGGCAATACATTGACTGAGATAAGAAACAAGCAGGCGCAGTTCCCGCTCCACATGACCGAAATCCTGTATGCACAGCGAAGGCGCAGGACTCTTCCGGAAACTGGATGAAAACAAACCCGAATCATTCATATTCGGTGTAAGCATCTCATCAGCCAGACCACTCATCAGATCCAGCTTGTGCTTCAAATCATGCGACCAGCTGTTGTCGATCGTCAGCAGTCCCGACACAGCAAGCTGTCCTCTGGAGGCCAAAGCGGACGAAATCTCTCTCTCCGCATGTCCCAGAATCACGGACAGATGGCGCACCAGCTTTCCCTTGTCCATTCTGCCGAGCAGATCCGCACATTCCCTCATCCCCGCTTCCGCATGCAGCAGAACGGAAAAGACCAGCACGTCTGCTTCCACCTTATTCAGGCTGATTCGATTCAGAATCAGGGGCAAGTTCAGGCGCAGGTTGCCAGGAATTTCATATCTGCCGGATTCGGCTTCGCAATGCAGCCGACGTAATATATCCAACGCTTCCTTCCGTTCGATCTCGCGATCGATGTATGATTCCATCCCCAGGGCCAGCAGCACGTCGTCATCCGTAAATCCGCGACGCTTGATGAACTTCCGGTAGCCGCCGCAGCGCATCAGCATGCGCAGGCACCACAGGCGTATGATGTCCGTGCTTTCGCCTTCTTTTTTCTGGATGCGTTCTTTCCTTTTCCTTTGCATGAGAAACCTCCCGCTGTGGAGTTCATGCTTTCACATCAAGCGACAGATATTGTCGCACAAGGCGCTTGTGCAGAATACAAAATCATTGTCTGAATAGTTTCTTTCACCTGCTCATAAGCCAAAATATGTTGTATGATTGATTAACGATTTATCAGGACCAATCCACAGTGGATTTCTAAGGATATGAAAATATTGGCCAGTCTCATATCACCCATTGATTCACCCGCTGTTAGTTCCCCCCTCGCACGGTTTTCTGTGATTCGACTGAGTCTCATCTATGGATTGCCCACCTCATCAATCGCTGTATTGCATGGCCATATTCCGCGCGATGCACGTCATCTCTTCGCGGATGGAGACAGGTGCAAGCACCTCCACCTGATCGCCGAAGCCGAGCAGCCACCAGCGCAGCTCGGATGAGTCCACGACCGTTGCGGTGAGCAGCATCCGGCCATCCGGTTGCTCTTCGAGCTTCTGGTCGTCGGCCAGCGGGCGCTCGGCCAGATGGAATGCTGCCTCGGGTGCAAATAGCGCCTGCAGCTCGATCTCGCCATCCAACGCAAAGTGCAATTCGCCTGCCGAGATGTAGGCATCAAGATCGAAGCCATTCGGTGCCGTGGCCGGTACATCGAGCATCCGCGCCTCCCGCATGCGGTGCAGCACCAGCAGCCGGATATCCGGGTAGTCCCACATCGAGCAGACGAGGTAGAGCACGCCGTCTTTCAGCACCAGCCCCAGCGGATTGAGTTCATATTCCTTCTCTCCCTCCGCAGAGCGAGGACCATAGCACACCCATGCGCGTCGGTTCATCAGCAGGGCCTCGCAGATCGCGTCGCGCACGCCTTCCTGAATCTCGGGCGATTGCAGCTTCGGCCCGCGCGGCATCACGCGCACCTTGTCGCGCCAGGATGGTGCGCCACGTTCACTGGCCAGGGAATCCAGCACCCGGCCGGCCAGCTTCAGATGCGGCGCAAGCTGTGCCAAGGTCGCCATCGGCAGCACGCGCTCCAGATGTTTGCCCGCCATCCAGAAGGCCAATGCCATATGCGAGTCCATACCGGGGATATCCAGAACTTCAGCTTCTTCCATCCATGACCAGCCATACGGCTTGCTTCGCTCATCGCATGTGAGTGGATAAATCTCGGAAAGCCTCATTAAATCACGCTGGATGGTACGCTGTGTGGTATCAAAGCCTTCATCAGCCAAACGATGCATGATATCTCTGGTGGAAGTCTTGGATGGATGGCGTGGAATCAGGCGTAGCATTTGCCACTGGCGCATCAGGGTATCACTCATTATCGATCTCCTTGCGGATATCTTCTTTTAGTCGTTTGCGGTCATAATCTCTGGGAGATTTATGACGTTGAACCGGTGGCGCTTTCCTGCGTCGCACCTTGATATCTTCAGGGCGGATCACGCCGACCTTCTCCTTCTTACCCATCCAGACTCAACCGGAGCATGCGCCCCTGCAAGGCAAAGTGAATCCACAATTGGCCCTGCTGTTTGCCGGAAGATCCGGCTGCAGCCTGACGATAGAGATACAACTGACCGGCAAACTTTTCGGCACGGGCCTCCAGATCATCCGCAGCACCTGGGAAACTCTTGTGATCCACAATCGCAAAACCATCATCCGACTCGATCAGCATATCCATCCAGCCATGAGCTACCCGGCCTCCCACTTTCAACCGCATGGGCCATTCCCTGCGCACGGATGCCTTCGGCCATTGCTGCTTCACCCAGTCATGCAGCCGATCAGCCATAACCAGCAAGTCCTCCGACATGATGGCAGAATCCACTTCCCAGGCCTGTAGCAAGCGCTGCGCTCGCAACAAGCGGGTATCATTGTTATCGGTCACCGAGTCTGCTGCCAAAAACCTGTGCACTGCCTCACCCACATTGGCCATGTCTGCTTTTGCATGCAACTCGATGCGCTCGCCAAGCTCGACAACCTCCGCCACAGAGGCCTGTATATGATTGGGCAAGTCGAAATCGCTGGGGGTCACAGAATAAGGAAGGAAGTCGGGCTTAGCTTGGCGAGTTGCCATGAGCCACTCCCTGCTATTGCCAGGATCAACCACATCTTCCCTTTTTCCCATCCACTGAAACAGGCGGCATTCAAATGGCTCGCCCGAAACCTCGATAGCTGTGTCTTCAGAAGTATCGGGCAGCCTGATCAGGGAACCATCCGATGTCAGATGATTCAGCCAGTGGAGTTCAGCCGGTTCTTTGGCCACCGGCCGCACCAAGACCAGATAGTCTCTGGCTCGCGTCATGCCAACATACATCAATCGTCTGCGTTCACCCATCTCACGCTTTCGGGCGTCCAGATATGCATCCGAGGCCTCGACCGTATCGGTAAACGGCAGATTCGGGCCACTGACCGGCTCCGGCCAGAATCGGATACTTCGATCCGCCAGGGGATCATGAGGATTGAAACCCTCTGCCGGCTCGACTTGCAATCCGAAAGGAGAATAACGTGGACTGGAATCCAGATCGGACAGTATCACAATCGGCCATTCCAGCCCCTTGGAAGCATGCCATGTGAGAACCTGCACCGTATCCTCACCCTGTCCAGCCGGAAGCCCGAGGTCATCTTGGCAGGAAATCCAGTATATCAGTCCGGGCAAACTAACGCCCTCATGGCGGGTCTTACAGGCACCTTCATACGTGCGCACGAGTTGCTCCAGAGCATCCAGATTCGCCAGAACCTGATCCGGTCGCTCACGCATAAATGCCGCATCACGCACCTGCAGCACATCCTCCACCATACGTGCCAGTTCAAGCGGTGAAACCGTGGCCACATGCTGTTTTAGCTGCAACAGATTTACGATACGTTGATCCCGGCGCCAGTACTCCGACGCATTCTCCAATCCCTCGACCAACAGTTCGTTAAGCCATGAATCTGCTGAGTCATGATCCGGCAAATACCGGGCAAGCTCAGCAAGGGCCAGGGAGTCCTCATTGTCTACCAGCAACCTCAGCCCGGCCAGCACGCTGGCACATTCCGGCTGCACAAGCAGTGCGCCGCTTCCATACGAAGCTGAAATACCCAGTTCGGCCAATGCCGCCGCTATCTCGACGCAAGCCGAATGAGTCCGGCAAAGGATAGCCACATCCCCCGGCCTGGCCTTGCGCACCTGTCCATCTTCCCGATCCACCACCTGCCATTCTTCAGGTTTCTCCAGCAGCGCAGCCACTGCTTCAGCCAGTGATGCGGAACGCAAAGACTTGTTGCGGCCATGTACATGCCAGACAGCCAGGGGCACAGCCTGCCCGGAGACATCCTTCCGCCTTGGCTCAAGTTGCACCCGTTCCCCGGGAATCTCACCCTTGAAAGCCTCCTCGAACACCGCATTGGCAAACCGAACCAGCCCCGGCCTGGAACGCCAGGAATATCTGAGGACATCAACCTGTTTCTCTGTCAGCGCTCCGATCACTTCATCCATCAACACAGGATCTGTGCCACGAAAACCATAAATCGCCTGTTTCTGGTCCCCGACCCAGACACAGCGGTGAACCAACGATGCCAGCTTCGCAAACAGCCCCAATTGGATCGGGCTGGTATCCTGAAACTCATCGACCATCACAACATCAATTCGCTCGCGGATACGGCCTTTCACAGCATCGTTATCAAGAAGCGCCAGCACCTTGCTCTCCTGATCAACGAAATCCATCAGCCCATGCAGCCGTTTGTAACGATCAAAGCTTTCCATCGCTGCGACCGCACAGTCATACACACCCTCGATCAACGTGCGTACATCCTCATGCAGTTGCGGATGGAACTGTACGCGGGCCGCATATAGCCGCAGATCTTCCAGACATGGATCTGCACATTTGTTTGCCTTGATGCCTGCCAATGTGCTCCAGTCTTTCCAGGACCAGTATCCACGTTCCAATGCCCTTTGGATTGCCTGTATCTTCCTGACAGTATCACGGGTCCCTTTGGTTGCATCCTCACTAGCCTCAACTGCAGACAGCGCGTCTTTAATCAGGGTAACCAGCCCAACCGTCGTAACGCCTTTCATCGGCTTACCCAGCATGCCAAGTAACCCGGCAATCGATGCCCCGGCCATGGATCCCAGTTCCGTACTGGAAACGCCATTGGCCCGGGCCATATCTACCAGCTTCTGGACATCTCTCTTCCAGTCCGGTTCTTTCCGGTAAACGTTTCCTGCGCCATTGCGGCCTAACCTGCGCGCCGCATCGATCAGCTTCGGATAGAACGCGTCAATCTCGGCTGCAATAGCCAGACGAAAAAGTCTGTCGGACTCATCCTCGGGAAGCACATCAATGGCTGGCGATAAACCCGCTTCGAAAGCATGCTCCCTCAGCAAGCGAGCGCAAATACTGTTCACCGTCCCGATATAAGCATCAGCAAGTAATACAGCCCTTCTTCTTAACTCAGCCGGATCAATATTCCATCGTTGCAAATCCTCTGCATTGGGATGCACGAGGCGCTGACGGATGCGTTCAACCAGCTCCGTCGCAGCTTTTCTGGTGAAGGTCACGGCCATGATGCGATCAGGTGCGATGCCCTCGGCAGCCACAGCCTCAAGCACTTGCTCGGACAATGAATAGGTCTTGCCGGAGCCGGCGCTGGCACTGATCAGCTTGATATTATCCATTCTCAGCACCCCCAACATTCAGACCACACAATGCTCCGAAATCACAGAACCGGCATGGAGGGTCAAGGTATATTTCACCCTCTTTACGCTTTTCAGATTCCAGCTTCTTGCACGCTTCTTTCTCCAGCAACCCGGTTGCCAGTACATCCCCCTCGCGAATCGATTTTAACGCCGAGCCATACGTCTTCCTTACACGGTTCCAGCCCTCTTCCACCGACACTTCCGTCTTTACCGTCGGCACGCCGAAATCCGGAAACATCGTTACCATCTCACGCTTCGGTACCAGATAATAAGCCACAGGGGTTTGTTTCTTGCCCAGCATCCGGGCATAAGTAATCAACTGTACATCCGTGCCCTGCTCGATTTTCTTCCGGTAGTAACTACTGAATGAATACTTGTAGTCAATGATATGGCCCTGGCCACCGCCATCATAGGCAATCACATCCGCCTGACCGTTTACAGAAATACCATCGAGTTGTGTCTCCACCCGTCTCTCGCATTCAAACCGGCCAAATCCAGCCTCCTTGAAGATACGTGACAGATCAGACGCAGCCTCAATGATCCGCGCCCGAATATCGTTGCGATCAGCCAGTCTCTCGGGCGTCAGCAGATCTGCAGCCATCTCAGGAAGCCTGGCATCGAAGCTTTCAATTGCCCGCTTCCTGGCCTCATCCTCCGACGGGACAGGTTCGGTTCTGAACACATCCTCAAGTACCTGATGCGCCAACGTACCAATCATCGTACTGTCATTGGAGAAGCTCAGCCCATCTGATGGAGCAATCCCCAGCGTTTGAACCAGCCACTTAAACGGACATCCGAATAAATCTCCGAGTGCAGTTGGAGACAGCTTCTCTGGTCTGAAATCCGAGGGTGTAACCTTCTTGATAACCGCAGGTTCCGGATTCCTCCTTGGTACCACCTGCTTCAAGCCCAGAGGCTTCCCCATTAACCCAGACGAATCTGCTGCAAACAAATCACCGGGCTGAACCCTTTCCACCCGATTCATTAGAACATCATCAGCTTCGACCTCAAACCATAGAGGATGCACCGGAACCGGCTCACCATCGACCTGAAGTGGACGACATAATATCAAGCGCCTTGAACAGCCCAGGGCATGGAGCCATTGGGCTCGCTCCAGCCCCCTCTCCCGCTCGGCCGTATCCAGAATCACACCCTGTCCCTTTAACCATTCCTGCTCTTCCCGGCTCCATACATGGCGCCTGGAAGCCGTATCATCACAAAAGTTCCACCATATCAATGTATCCAGTGGAGCCGTCAGCAGAGAAGCATGTGACACCACTCCCCATGGTGCAGCCTCGCGCCTTGTCATAGCCGATCGGGCAGGACCGATCACATCATCAACAATGTTCTCAAGTAGAGCCCGGTCGATTTCCCTCATCGTGGAGAGAATCCGTACCATGTCCCTGCAATGTCCCAGCGCCACTCGCGCTTCGGGCATATCTGCCAAGCCTCCCAGATGCTTCATTAATCGCTCGATATGCCCGCTCACCAGCCCGACTGGAGCCGGGCGGCCATCATCCACTCGCGATGTCCGCAACCACTGATCCATGTCCTCAGCCAGAGCCCGTCCCTGCTCCCGGGCCTCGGATGTATCGACACCATCCTTGATGAGAAATGCCGCCTTGTCCTCTGCAATCTCCTCCAGCGCTTCACGCCACTCCGTCCCTTCCAGGCCAGGTTCCCTGGACAAAGCACGAATCAACCTGCGCGCAACAAAGCGTGGCACTGGCGAGCAGGGCACACTCAAAAGCTCCATCAGGCGCGCAATACGCACAGGAACCCAGATATTCTCCAGCACCAACGGCAATAACTGGAACACGCCCAGATGCGCACTCGATTCCGTCATTCCCGTGGCCGGTTCCGCCTGATGATGCAGCGCCTGATCCAGCAGCGTAGCATCGCCGGAGCAAAGCAGTGCCGTGTCCGATTCGGGGGCTTCGCCATGTAGCCAGCAAGCCACACTTTGCGCCATTAACCACGGCTGCTCTGATTCAAGCAGGACAATCTTCTCCGGAATCGATTGCTCATATTTTGCCGAGTGAACCTTAACACCGCATTCTCGCAGTCTCCGGACAAGTGCTTGCCATGGCAAAGGCAAAAGATCCTCGGAATCGGCAAGGATCAATTCGCGGACAGGAAGCTTCGGTTGTCCGGACAGTGCTCGCATTACGCTTCGTTGACGGTCAGCCAGACCGGAATCGATATCCATGGCGGCTTCGCAAAATGCAAGATCAGAAATCCGTGCAGGAGCACCATCAGCATTTCCATCCCAGCCGTGCAAAATCAGTTCATCACGCATGGCGAGAATTTCCCGAGCCGTTGCCCAGACATCAGCTTTCAATGATCGGGCATAAAAGGCGTCAGAATTACTGACATCGATTAAAGCCTCCATATAGCGGCGAATGCGCAAGGCTTCAGGTTGAGGAATACCACCAAGACCAAAATGTGTTTCCAGGAGTCCAACAAGCCCGTGCGGCCCGAGATACACATCCCCGCACAAAGCCTCCTGGCCTTCTCCAAACTCTGGCCAGACATCCGCATCCATGTGCATGCCGAAATGGATTTTCATGGTAATGCGCCCCCCATCCGTATTTAACCAGAGATTGAGTCGTTATCAATTCCCAAAAGAAAGCAGTATAGCAAGAGATGCGACACATCGCGTCGTTATGTTGAAGTCATCAGATAACTTTAACTAAGGGAATTGAATCACCACACACAAGCAAAAACACTACAAATCACCTCTAGGAACTTCGAGATGAGATACAAATAGGTGCATCAGTGGCTGTCAACATAGAATTGATATTTAGATTCCCCTCAAAAAGTCACAACCCATTGATATATTGAGACAAAGCGAT
>CAZTGM010000059.1:0-10597 GCA_964613235.1 uncultured Zetaproteobacteria bacterium
ATAGGAGGATGCGACAGGACCCTGAACTCAGGGCTTATTAAAAATGATATTTGGCACTTAACGAAAGCGAACTCGCCTCCAATCCCTGGAAACTGGTTTTGATGGCCACAGGGTTGGTTTTCGGCTTGCTCAGCATGTGCGAATATTCCAGGCCAAGGCTGTAATCATCCGCAACACGATATTGCAGGCCGAGACCATAGGCATAACCGGTACGCGTCTTCTTTTGTGTCACCAGACCCGGTTCACTGTAGCTGGCGCGAACCGTAGCAATACCCAACAGAGCATAGCCCATCCAGTCATCATTAAACTGATACTTCGGCTTCAGATAGGCTGCCGCAAAGAAATCAATACCCATACGCGGTTGCAACGTAAGCTCCTCGCCTGTTTTTCCCGTCGCGCCAATACGAACCTCTCCGCCAAAATATTCGGAGAAGTCATCGCCCAGCTGCACATAACCGCCACCAACCGCCTTCTTGGTCACACCACTACCGAGGTTAAAAGCACCAAAACCTGCACCAATATAAGGTTCGGATGCCTGTGCAAGGCCACTGCAGGCCAATACGGAAATCGCCAGAAAGGCTGTTTTGAGTGTTTTATACATATACGTTCAGAACTCCTTTGCATGAAATGAAGAACCGAACAGTGCGGCATAAAGCTGAATTGAAACTGAACAGGAAGAGGCAACATGCATGTAAATAGCCCCTGGCCTTATGTGCCTTTATCAGCCGACCTTCTTTTGCACATCAGGCCACTAGCCAAATGCAAGCGAAAGGTAATGTTAATATAATGATTCCAGCTGTTCGGAAAAGGCCTCGTAAACCTTGCGTCGCTTGATTTTCATGGTCGGCGTCAACATGCCATTGTCGATGGTAAGCGGCGTATCCAGCAAATGAATGCGGCGAACCTGTTCGAAGGGATTCAGATCTGCCAGCAGATCATTGATGCGTGTCTGCAGCATTTTGCGCACCACGACCGAGGCACAAAGATGTGTCCACTCCGTTTCCGGCAAGCCTTCTTCCTCAGACCATGCACGCACGGCATCCTCATTGGGCACAATCAGGGCCACCAGATACGGCTTCTTGTCGCCATAAATCACGGCCTGATCAATCATGGTATCGCCAACCAGCACAGCCTCAATACGTTGCGGCGCAATATTCTCGCCACCGGAATTGACGATCAGATCCTTCTTGCGATCGGTGATGAACAGATAACCATCCTCGCTGATATGGCCGATATCGCCGGTATGCAACCAGCCATCCTCATCCACGGCTTCACGGGTAGCCTTGGGCTGCTTCCAGTAGCCCTGCATGATATTGGCGCCACGTGCCAGAATCTCACCATCTTCCGCCAGCCGCACGGTCACCCCGTAAACAGCCTTGCCCACACTGCCCAGACGGGATGCATGCGGTGGATTAACGGTTAACAGAGGTGCAGATTCGGTCAGGCCGTAACCTTCCACAACAGGGATACCCAGCGCGTTGAAAAATGCGCCGACCTCAACACTGAGCGGCGCTCCGCCGGAAATCAGCATACGCAAACGTCCTCCAAAACGCAGGCGCAGGGCATGACCGACCTTGCGATCCAGCAGGCGATATATCCAGCGCTGAAAGATGGACATGCGTTCGCGTCCGGCAAGGTCGAGGTAGGTAAAAAACAGTTTCTTCTTCAGTGCCGGCTGTTTGTTGACCTGCGCCAAAATACGGTTACGTACGACTTCCAGCATACGCGGTACGGTAATCATAATCGTCGGACTGGCCTCGGTCAGATTCTTGGCCACGGTATCCGGTCGTTCGGCAAAAGCGACCGACACGCCGAATGAATAGGGCAGAAAATGCCCGCCCATACGCTCCAGCGCATGGGCTAATGGCAAAAAGGACAGAAAAACTTCATCGCGGTTGAGTTCCACAACTTCGGGAATGGCATCCAGGTTGGCCAGAATATTGCCGTGACTAAGCATGACGCCCTTCGGATTGCCAGTTGTGCCTGAGGTGTAGACAAGCGTCGCCAACGTATTGCGATCGAGTTTTGCCATCCGTGATTGCAACTCGTCTTCCAGCAGTTCGTGTTCTTCCAGCGCCTGCAGGGTTTGCAATAGCGGGCCTTCCTGCCCTTCCTCCAGGCTGACGATATGACGCAGTTTGGGGCATTCGCCGACGGCCTGCAGCAAATGTCGCAGCAGATTTCCGCCGGAGACAAACACCATCGATACGCCGGCATCATTGATGACATACGCCATGTCCTGCGGACGATAGGTACAATACAATGGCACAGTCACCGCCCCGACAGACAGGATAGCGTAATCGACCACGGCCCATTCCGGCCGGTTTTCCATCAGAATAGCGATGCGATCCCCTTCCCTGACGTGCTGGCGGATCAGTCCGGATGCTACCCGCCGGATACGCGTGGCCAACTCCATATAAGTAACCGGCACATATTTACCGTGTTTGCGGCGCCACTGGCACGGCACATACGGATGCTTTTCCGCCTGGCGAAACAAGGCCTGCGGCAAGTGCTGAATACTGCGGATATCGGCTGCATTACGCATGATTTCTCTCCTCCCCTGTGCGTACTTCACCTTCACCACTCTGCTGTTTGGCTTCCGCGGCCAGCAATGCATCCAGCGCCCGATGGATGGCAACCGTGACATGGGTAATAACAATGCAGGGAATGCTGGCAATCGCCGCCACCAGCAGACCACACAGCATCAGGCCGATCATATAGGCCATACCGCTCCAGAAACCGGCAGGGTGAAGTACCTGCTGCAACTGTCCGGGTGCGGAAAAGGCCATCAATTCGAGCGTCATCTGCCCACCGACCCAGACGGGAGAAAAAATCAGCGCCATAACAATTAATGTCACCAGCACGCCACCAAGATTATAGATTAGCATTTCAGGCAGGCGTTGTTGCAGCAACTGCCATAGTCTGAAACGCACATCTTCGGCACATACATCCGACATGGCCATACGGGCTGCAAGATTGAACAGCACCAGCAGCATGGCCATCACCACCACCGTGTTCAGCAACACCAACGGCACCGTAATCAGTGCCAGCCAGACCAGCCCCAGGCCGGGCAGATTGGCCAGCCAGAGCAGCAACAACTCGCTACCTATCAACAACAGGAATGCGCCGGCAATCCATATCGGCAACATGACAATGGCGCGCAGGCGCTGACGGGCGAAACGCAGCGCGGCACGCATGGTCGGCACATGCTCATCCTGCATGATCGCATGCACCTGATGGGCCAGCGCCGTCAAACCAAACAACAGCCACAACATGTTCAGGACAAGGCCTATGATCTGCAACAGCAGTGGCTGGTGGCCGCCGATATTACACAAGCCGGCAATCATGACGCCACCGGTCAGCGTCAGCGCCGTGGTTACAATCAGCTTGAGGCGGATGGCATCCCTTGCGGCGGCAATAATCAGGTCATAGTTTATATAACCACTGGCCATGTTTTCCTCCCGAACCACAGGCGCTATAAAGCGAGCATAGACGATAGCCGCCACCTGGCAAGTCTTCAATGATTGACCTGGCTCATGCAGATCGCATACTTAAGCAACCGCAAACGAGAGGAGGAAACCATGGGACATCGCCTGTGCATTTTTGGAGGAAGCGGCTTTGTTGGCCGGGCCATTGTACGGCATGCCGTAGAACAGGGCTATGATGTCACGGTTGCCTGCAGACATCCTGAAAGAGCCCGCAACCTGATGGTTGAAGGCGTACATCTGATCAAGGCCGATATCGTCGATGGCCGTGGCGTAAGTGAGGCTGTACAGAACGCGGATGCGGTCATCAACCTGGTTGGGTTGTTGTTCGAAAAAGGGCGTTACACCTTTGATGCGGCACATGTGCATGGCACAGAACATGTCCTTGATGCCTGCAAATTACATGGCATCCGACGCTATCTGCATATGAGTGCGCTGGGTGCCGGAGCAGTTCCTGAAAGCGTCTATGCCAGCACCAAGGCAGAAGCCGAGCAGCGGGTGCAGGCATCTTCGTTGCAATGGAGCATTTTCCGTCCCTCCATTATTTACGGTGACCATGATTCCTTTTTCAACAAATTCAAGGCCATGGGTGCATCACTGCCTGTCATGCCGGTCATTGCCGGAGAAACCCGTTTCCAGCCGGTATGGGTAGAAGATGTGGCCCGCGCCTTTGTCGCGGCCATCAACGACAAACACACATTCGGCCAGACATATACACTGGTCGGCCCGAAAACCTATACCTTCCGCAAGCTGCTGGAGCTACTGAACTGCGAACTGGGCCGGAAACGCATACTGCTGCCCATACCGCTGTTTGTCGCCAGACTGATAGCCCTGTTTACCGAATGGCTGCCGACACCATTGCTGACCCGCGACCAGTTGATACTTCTGCAACATGATAATATCGCCGAAGGCGAGTCCTTTCCGACGATATTCGGCGAGGCCGCAGCACTGGAAAGCGTGTTGCCCTCTTATATTCACGGCTCTCAACCCGAACACATCCAGCGTCATCTTGATGACGCCCGCCAGCGTTATCGCAAGGGTGGCATTTGAACCTGCCTGACATCGCCCTGATTATCGCCGCCTATCTGGTCGGCGGCATTCCGTTTGGACTGATTCTGTCCAAATGGCTGGCAAAACGCGATCCGCGCGAATTCGGCAGCGGCAATATCGGCGCCACCAATGCCATGCGCACCGGCGGCAAAGCCGTCGGCCTGCTGACACTGCTTGCCGATATCGGCAAGGGCAGTCTGACCGTGGCACTGGCCATGGCTGTCAGCGATGCTCCCTGGCTAATCGCCAGTGTCGCCATCGTGACCTTTCTGGGCCATATTTTCCCGGTCTATCTGCGTTTTCGCGGAGGCAAGGGGGTAGCCACGATGTTTGGGGTATTGCTGCCATGGCAGCCCTGGCTGGCGGTTATCGCTTTTGTGGTTTGGATGCTGGCATTGAAAATCTCTCATTATGTGTCACTGGCCTCGATCATTGCCGGCTGGAGCCTGCCGGTTGCCGCAGTGTTCATGGGACAGGATACGCCCAGTCTGCTGGCCTGTCTTGTGTTCGCTGCTCTGATGACGCAACGACACCATGAAAACATCCGGCGACTGCGCGCTGGCACGGAACCGCGCACCAACGAGGATCTGGCTGCCTCCAGAGAACAAACGTCATGAAATCGTATGTGGTTTGGTCGCTTGTTGCCCTGATTTGTACATGCTGGTCGGGCATGGCCGTGCCGACTTCAGCGGCAGAGCCGAAATCCGTACACGTTGAACAACAACTCAAGCAGCATCCGCCCACGCCGTATATCGTAAAAAAAGGCGATACACTCTGGGATATCGCCAATCACTTTTTCAAAGACCCCGAACAATGGCTGCGTATCTGGGAACATAATCTTTATATTACCAATCCCGACCTGATCTATCCGGGCAACGAAATCCGCTTCGATGCCACACAACAGCATCAGGGCGGCCTGCGCATCGTATACGCCAAACCGGCCGTGCTGATCAAACCCGTGCAACGCCTTGAACCAGCCATAGACAGCAGACTGGTTTTGCATGCTCTGGAACGTTTCGATTTCATCAGCACGGACAATATTCAGGGCGACGGCTATATTCTCGATGCCTCCGATGACCGACTGAATTACGGTGCCAACGACCACATCTATGTGCGCTTGGACGCCGATGTGCAGCAAGTCAGACGTTTTGATGTATTCCGCTCCACGGATCCGATTACCGACCCCCGCACGGGTCAGGTTATCGGCATGCTGGTCAATCATCGCGGACAGATTGAACTCACGGATGAGGCCGGTGCAGACATCCGCCATGCTATCGTGCGCAAGGCTTACAAGGAAATTTCAGCCGGCGACCGGCTGAAACCAGCACGCCAGTTGAATACTGCCATTACGCCGATTACGCCGGACAGGGATTATGCGGGCGTCGTGCTCTATATTCGTGATGATGCCGCCGAAGCCGGCCAGAATCAGGTCATCGGCATTACCCCCAATGCCGATGATGGCGTCAAACCCGGCATGCGCCTGACCATTTCGCGTCAGGGTCGCACGATCACGGATCCGTTACGCAACGAGCCTGTCACCCTGCCGGAAGAAGTCATCGGTGAGGCACTGGTGCTGGCCACACAGCAGGCCGGCTCCATCGCTTTGGTTACCCGTTCTACCCGCTCCATCAATATCGGCGATATCATTCACAGTCAAATGAAGTAACAGCGGACCGGGGCGATGCGCAGCGAGGATACATCCGCTACCACAGCATGGTTACGTCTGGCCATGGTTTCATGGTATCGGCCCGCTGCTGGGAAGACAACTGGTGCAGGCCGCAGACTATCCGCAAGCCTTAAGCGTGCTCGATGATGCACCGCTGGTGCTGTTTGTGCGGGTGATATATCGGCATTGCAGCAAGCACACTGCCTAGTGGCCATGGTCGGCGCCCGCCGTGCCAGCAGGGAAGGACGCCTGACTGCCAGACGCTGGGCGCAATATTTTTCGCAGCAGGGCGTGAATATTGTCAGTGGCATGGCTCTGGGCATCGATACTGCTGCGCACACCGGTGTGCTGGCCAGAAGTCATGCCGGCTGCCATCAGCTGATTCGTCAGGGCGCCGTACGCCGGGACAATGCATGCGACACATGGGCTCGCATGAGGACGGCAAAACGGCAACAAAAACCTATACTCCGACCTCCGACGAAGAGCGAAAAATCCTTGCCTTTCTGCTGAACGAGCCGATACAGATCGACAATCTTGCCGAAACTTGCGGGTTGACCATCCCGCATCTTTCCCCCATCTTGCTCGCCTTTGAGCTGCAGGGAGTCATCGAACGCCTTCCCGGCAGCCGTTATTTGCTCAATGTGGAGTTGCAGGATCAATGAGTGCTGTGGTTGTCGTGGAGTCGCCGGCAAAGGCGAAAACCATCGAAAAATATCTGGGGAAAGGTTATAAGGTACTAGCCTCGTACGGTCATGTGCGCGCCTTTCCCAAGCGAGATGGTTCCGTTGATCCCGAACACGATTTCGCCATTCGTTATGCCGTTATCGAGGACAAGAAGAAACGCATCGATGCCATTGAAAAGGCCCTGAAGCGGGCCGACACACTGATTCTCGCCAGCGATCTGGATCGCGAGGGAGAGGCCATTGCCTGGCATGTCGCCGAGGTTCTGCGCGAACGCGGCGCGCTGGATGGCAAGCAGGTGCAGCGCATCACGTTTAACGAAATCACCCGTCAGGCCATTCAGGAGGCCATCGCCCATCCGTCGGACGTGGATATGAAGCTGGTAGATGCCCAGCAAGCGCGCAGCGCACTGGATTATCTGGTAGGTTTTACGCTGTCGCCGCTATTATGGAAAAAAATTCGCACCGGATTGTCCGCCGGTCGCGTACAGTCGGTAGCGCTGCGTCTGATCTGTGAACGCGAACAGCATATTCGCGAATTCAAACCAAAGGAATTCTGGACCATCGAGGCGGAATGCACGCCGGCAGATGATGATGCCAGTCCGTTCCAGGCCCAGTTGCAGGCGCTGGATGGCAAACCGCTCGGCAAATTCGCCATCACCGATGGTGTCAATGCGAAAGTCATGGCCAGCAAGGTTGAAAAAGCGCATTTCACGGTTGCGGACATCCAGAAAAAACAGGTGCGCCAGCAATCGTCACCGCCATTCATCACCTCCACGCTGCAAATGGAGGCCTCACGCAAGCTGGGCTTTACCGCTCGCAAAACCATGCAGGTGGCGCAAAAACTGTATGAAGGTATCGATGTCGATGGCGAACGTGTCGGTCTGATTACCTATATGCGTACCGATTCGGTTTCGTTGTCCGAGGATGCGATTCAAGACATACGCACCTATATCGCCGGTCATTTTGATGCGGCCTATTTGCCGGCCAAGCCGCGCCGTTTCAAAACCAAAAGCAAGAATGCTCAGGAAGCGCATGAGGCGATTCGTCCGACGGCCATCGACCGTACACCGCAGGCCATGCGCGCCGTGCTGGATGACGATGCCCGGAAACTGTATGAACTCATCTGGAAGCGTGCGCTGGCATCACAAATGGCACCGGCCGTGCTCGACCAAGTACGAGTGGACATGCAGGCCGGGGATATGACGCTGCGCGCGACCGGTTCCACTCTGACGTTCCCTGGTTTCCGCAAATTGTATATCGAAGGCAGCGATGAGCCGGCCCGACAGGACGACAAGGACCGCCTGCTGCCGCCATTACAGATTGGCGATGCCGTGGATATTCGCCAGGTCGCAGCCAAACAGCATTTTACCGAACCCAAGCCGCGTTTCACCGAGGCTTCGCTGGTCAAGGAACTGGAAAGTCACGGTATCGGTCGACCATCCACCTATGCCTCGATTCTCAATGTATTGCGGGAACGAAAATACGTGACCATGGAAAAAAAGCGCTTCGTGCCGACCGATGTCGGTGAATGGGTGAACAGGTTCCTCGTCGAACATTTCCAGAACATCATCAATACCGGCTTCACGGCCGATATTGAGAACCGCCTTGATGCCGTGGCACGCGGCGAACAGCAATGGAAACCGTTGCTGCGCGAATTCTGGCAACCGTTCAAAGCCGATGTGGATCAGGCCATGCAAGCCGATCGTCCGACGGAAGCAACCGATGAAACCTGCCCCGAATGCGGCAAGCCGATGGCCATCAAGCTGGGCAAATACGGCAAGTTCCTGGCCTGCACCGGCTATCCCGGCTGCAAGGTAGCCCGCCCCTTAAACGGCGATACCAAAGAAACCGAAGAAGTGCAGTTATCGGATCAGCTGTGCGATAAATGCGGAGCACCCATGGCCATCAAGCGTGGTCGCTTCGGCCCGTTCCTCGGCTGTTCCGCATATCCCAAATGCAAGAATATCCAGCCGCTGGAAAAACCGAAGGACACCGGCATCCCTTGCCCGCAATGCGGCAAGGGTACGTTCCTGGAAAAGAAATCACGGCGCGGCAAGATCTTCTATTCCTGTTCGACGTATCCGAAATGCAAGAATGCCCTGTGGAACAAGCCGGTGGATCGACCCTGCCCGCAGTGCGGGGCACCGTTCGTGACGGAAAAAACCACCAAGCGCCGCGGGACGGAATATGTCTGCGCCACGGAAGGCTGCGGCTGGAAGGAGTCGGTTGACGAAGCCAAAGCAGCCTGAGCAGGGCATGGCCGGGTCTGTCGAACAGGCCGGCGAAGAAGCGCTGGATGCGATAGATGCCATTGCTCGCACCGCACTGCCCGAACACTGGAGCCGGCACAGCCTGCAGGAGGCCCTGAGGTGCGGTTATGAGCTGCGCATTTGCCGGGATGGCTCGATAATTGTTGCTTATCTGCTGAGTCAGGATATCGTCGATGAAACTCATATCATGCAGATTGCCGTGCTGCCGGCGTACCGTCGCCAGAGCCTGGCAATGGCATTGACGCAACAGCTGCTTAAGGACAAGCAACATATGCGCGCCATCTGTCTGGAAGTACGCGCCTCCAATCATGCAGCGCAGGCGCTATATGCACGCTGTGGCTTTATGCAAACCGCACGACGCAAGGGCTATTATGCGGCGCGCAATGATCTGCCGCGGGAAGATGCCGTTATCATGCAAAAAATGTATTAAGGCGTATTTTCCGCTGCTGTTCGGAAACAGCCCGAAGCCTGTATTTACGGCGTTTTCTTGACACTGCGAAGGCTCGGGGCATATTGTCCGAACCCTTAAAACCGATGTGAAGGATGCCATGAAACTGACTGGAGCCGAAATCTTTGTTGAATGTCTCAAGCGCGAGGGCGTGGATACCATTTTTGGTTATCCCGGCGGTGCCGTACTGCCCATCTATGACGCTATTTTCAAACAGCGCCATTTCAAGCATATCCTCGTGCGTCATGAACAGGCTGCCCTGCATGCGGCCAATGGCTATGCGCGCGTGGCCGGCAAATGCGGCGTGGCGCTGGTGACCAGCGGTCCGGGTGCTACCAATGCCGTCACGGGCCTGGCTGATTCCAATATCGACTCGATCCCCACGGTATGCTTCTCCGGTCAGGTGTTTTCCAGCCTGATCGGCAACGATGCGTTTCAGGAAGCCGATATTGTCGGCATCACGCGCAGCGCCACCAAGCATAATTTTCTCGTCAAACGTGTGGAAGATCTGGCGCTGACCATTCGTCAGGCTTTTCATATCGCGCAGACCGGTCGCCCCGGCGCCGTGCTTGTCGATATCCCCAAGGATGTCAGCAATAACAGCTGCGAATTCGTCTGGCCGGAAAGCGTGGACATGCGTTCCTACAAGCCGATGGTGAAGGGTCATCCCGGCCAGATTCGCAAGGCCGCCAGCGCCCTGCTGAAGGCCAAGCGTCCGGTTATTTATACCGGCGGCGGCGTCATCAGCTCCGAGCATGGTGCCGAGCGCCTCGTCGAACTTACCGACCGCCTGAATTTCCCCGTCACCAATACACTGATGGGACTGGGTGCGATTCCTTACGATCACGAATGCTTCCTCGGCATGCTGGGTATGCACGGTACCTACGAAGCCAATATGGCCATGCATCATTCCGACCTGATCCTGGCCATCGGCGCCCGTTTCGACGACCGCGTCACCGGCAAGCTGGAAGCCTTTGCCCCGGATGCGAAAATCA
>CAZTGM010000060.1:0-10043 GCA_964613235.1 uncultured Zetaproteobacteria bacterium
CGCCGCGGGCCATTTCCGATTCCGTGGTTGCGGCCCATGCTTCCGCATCGGATTTTATATTGGTGGATTGTTTATGCAGGCTCATAAATGTGCTAGTGAGCTTGAATGTTACGGCATTTCTCCTGAAAAGTATGTTGATGTCGTCGGTGAGCAGGTGGTTTTTTTGATTGCTCAGAATCCGATCAAATACCAACTCCCCAAGTTTTGCAGGAACAATGATGATCTCATGAGATTGGTGAGCAGAAATAATCGGTGGGCCTTTGAGGGTTGCCACAATTTTGCCACACTTAGATAGCGACAAAAGCGAACTTATTCGAACTAACAAAAACAAAAACGGAGGCCGAAGCCTCCGTAAATTGTTGTTATGTATAACATTTTAGTGGTGGGCAGGGAGGGAATCGAACCCCCGACACGAGGATTTTCAGTCCTCTGCTCTACCGACTGAGCTACCTGCCCTTAAGCCGCTGTTTGCGGGAGCGCGGATTATTCTGATAAACCGCGTGCGATGCAAGCAATAAAATGCCACCCGGGTTCGGGTGGCATCAAAACGCCAATGCGTGTTATTCGAAACTTACCCTGTAATGGGGATAGAGCCAGCAACGAGGAAGTGCTTCATCCGAGGGAAAGACAAGCACGCTCTTGCTTTCCCGTACCGGTTCACCAACTTCTTCGCCTGCCTGATAGCGTACGGTGACGCTGTCATCATGCGGATCAACCAGTTCCAGAAGGGCCTCGACATGGGCAAGATCACCGGAATTTTTGTTTTTTAGAAACATTGCAACCTCCTTGCAAGAATAGAGCGTCCCTATCCCTAGTCAAGCAATGATCTGGCCCGTTGTCCAGAGTTTAGTTGCCTGTCCGAGTACACGCAGTGTTAAAGCACGCGGTTAAAGCACTGGCATGCTTTGGAAAAGTCGCCGGCTTCCATATGCCAGCGGGCCAGGCTGAGCCAGGCTTCCCTGCAATCGGATTTTTCGGTCAGCGCTTGAATCTGGTCTCTGGCCAGTCCATCCAGTCCGGCGCGGTGTGCGAGCTCTGCCTTCAGCCACAGATGAGCGATGTTGCACTTGTGTTGCGGACGACGATCCAGTTTTTTGTATTGTTGCAGGGGTTCATCCGCCAACTGTTCCAGCAGGGCTGCGGCAATATCCATATCTGCATGCGTTTCCAGCACTTTCCACCATAACTTGATAGCTTCTTGCCGTTCCTGTTCTGCGACCAGCGTACGGCCAAGACGCAGCGCCAGATCCAGTCGCTCAGGCTGTAGATGGTAGGCCTTTTGCAGGTAGAGTGAAGCGTAAGAGGATTCCGTTTCCGCCAGTTGCAACCAGGCATGGGCGAGACGTTCATGGCTGCGGTCAGATGACAGCAGTCCTTGTTTGTCCAGCGATTCCCAGAGTTCAGCCGCGGCTTTCCACTGGCCTTCTTCTTCAAGTATTTCGGCCATGCGCATGCGGGCAAGGGGTGATTGCGGAAAGGCATCCAGCCATGCCTGCAGCAGCAGTTTGCGCTGTTCCGGTGGCGCCTTTTTTGTGGCATGTGGTGAGGTGGCCAGACGTGCCGCCAGGGCAATGCGCAACGGCGTATCTTTGTCTCTCTCCAGATGCTGTTCGGCAGCATCGGTGGCCAGCGTGGCCAGCAATGTTGTCATCCAGCCGGGCAGGATGCGGTATTTGCGTTGCAGGGCCTTGTGGCCGAGATCGCCCTGCATATTGATCATATCGGCCAGTGCTTTTTGCAGGCGTTGCTCTTCCCGCTTTTTGCTGTTCAGGGTGATAGAGCGCCACATCTGCCCGGGGCCGGCCAGTATGGCCTGCACGATTACACGCAGCAGCCAGATAACAAATAACAGCACCAGAAGGGCAACGGTGAACGCCCCCTGTTTGGTTTCGAAAATCCAGCCGAAGGCCTCCAGGCGAAGCGTCTGCTCCGCTGTTTCCGGGAATAGTGACAACAATACCGTGGCAATGAGTGCAATCAGTAGCAACAGTGAAAAGCGCATCAGTGATCTCCTTCCAGCCAGGCTTTTGCTGTAGCCTGCAAGGAGGCCTTGTCCGTGGCGATGGCCTGGAAGCTTTCCGGTAGTTCCATGCTCAGTTGCTGTTCTTCGGCCAATAATATCAGTCGGGCACGCAACTGTTTCCATTGTTGCGCATCCGGCCATTGTTCCATGCGCAGGGATTGTGCGACGGCAAGCAGTTCATGGCTGAGTTCGTCCAGTTGCGCTGTGTGCGCCGCAGGTGCCTTGCGCAGATGGAACTGTGAGGCAATCCATGCCAGCCATGGATGTTCGGGTTGTGGGATGATGTCACGCTGCCGGGGCGCGGCCAGATGAGTGGCCCAGTGTTCGAGCGTGTTTTGCCAGCGCCCGAGTTGCATCAGGTCGTGATTGGCCAGGCGTTGCATTTGTTCAGCCTGTGCTCGTTGTTCGTCACTAAGTCCGGGCAGCAGATAGATTTCCTCCCAGGCCATGGCGATTTGCGGCAGTTTGCTGTCGCTGGCGCTGATCCAGCGCAGGCGAATGGTCAAATGCATCTGCTGCTGTTTTTCCAGTGCCTGTTGCAGGGACCGTTGCTGTTCCTGCAGTGTACGGATGCTGCCATTGAGTATGTCGATGCTTTGCATCAGTGCCTTGGCTTCATCACTGTTCATGACGGGGTGTTCGGACGCAGGTGATGGTGTCGCTACGGGGGATGCTGGTCGTGGTGCTGGCACGGGACGGACAGGCTGCTCGACCACTTGCGGGTGCTGCACAACCGGTTTGGGTGCAGAAGCCGCATGCGGAGGTGTTGTTTTCGCAGGTGTGTGATGCAGGCTGGCCGGAAGATAGCGATCGATCTTACCGCTTAACAGCAGACCGCCGCCAATGGCAATCAGCGTCAGTAGCAGCGCCAGCAGTCCGGGCCATCGACGTTTGCGGCGCGGCACAGACATGGAAGCTGTTTCCTGTCTATCGGTATCAGGTGCCTTGTCTGCATCACTCATCGGCTTCAATCCTGCAGCCAGCGGGCAATATCCAGGGCATGATAGGTAAGAATGATATCGGCGCCTGCGCGTTTGAATGACAACATGGTTTCCAGGACCACACGACGCTCGTCAATCCATCCTTTTTCTGCAGCAGCCTTGATTATGGCATATTCGCCGGACACATTATAAACGGCCATGGGCAGGTCGGTGGCATCTTTTACTTCACGGATGATATCCATATAGGCCAGTGCCGGTTTGACCATCAGAATATCTGCGCCTTCGGCAACATCCAATTGTGCCTCTTTCAACGCCTCGCGTCGGTTGGCCGGGTCCATCTGGTAGCTGGCGCGATCCCCGAATGTCGGCGTGGAATCGGCGGCATCGCGGAAAGGTCCGAAATAGGCGGAGGCATACTTGACTGCATAGGACATAATCGGCAAATCGCTGAAGCCGGCATCGTCCAGACCATTGCGAATGGCGCCGATCATGCCATCCATCATGCCGGACGGTGCTACCATGTCCACGCCTGCCCTGGCATAGGAAACAGCCTCGCGCTGCAGGTTCTCCAGCGTTGCATCATTATGTACATGTTCGCCGTCGAGCACACCACAATGACCGTGGTCGGTGTATTCGCAGAAACAGGTGTCGGCAATAATATAGGCTTCCGGGCATGCCTGCTTGGCTTCCCGAATAGCCTGTTGCACGATACCCTGATCATCCCAGCCGGCGGAGCCGATGGCATCCTTGTGCGCCGGAATGCCGAAGAGAATCAGACCGGGGATCCCCAGTTCCATGACTTGCCGCGTGATGGTTGCCACATCTGATAACGGGATGCGCGAAACACCAGGCATGCTGGCTACGGGAACGGCTTCGCTGATGGTTTCATCAACAAAAATCGGATAAATGAGGTCAGCTGCAGACAGCGAGGTTTCCCGTACCATGCGACGAATGGCGGGATTGCGACGCAAACGCCGCGGGCGAACGGTCAGATCCGGAAGAGACATGAATTTCAGTCCTCCTGTGAGAAATATTGTGCCAGGTCATCAAGCAGGGAGTCGAAACTAGCATTTTTCGCCACAACCTGCACGTCCAGTCCTTGCTGTCGGGCCGCTTCAGCGACCTGTTCGCTGAGTACGGCGATAACCGGTGTATTGGCCAGGCTGGCATTGCCGATACGTTGCACGTAATGGCGGGTGGTTTGCGCGCTGCCCAGCAGAACGGCAGCGATTTCATGATTGGCCAGCATTTGCTGCATGACGCTGGAATCCCCCGTCGGGCAGCGCATGCGGTAGGCATGGATTGTATGCACATCGCAATGATGTTTGCGCAGGAACCCGGCCAATTGCTCACTGCCCTGTTCGGCGCGGAAGAATATCAGCCGTTTGGGCAAACCGGCCTGTCTGTAGCTTTCGATCAGTCCCTGTTGCGAAGCAGGCTCGGCGACCAGAGCTGGTTCGACATCCATCTGGCGCAGGGCAGCTGCGGTTTTTTTGCCAACGGCGGCTACGCGGCATTCGGCAAGGATGTTCCGCGGCAGGCGTGTGGCTGCGTGGGAGAAACAGTGTACGCCATTGCTGCTGGTGAACAGCACATCATCACCGGGTCGTAGCATATTGATGCCCTTGCGGATGGGGTCGAGCAGCGGTTCGATTTCCAGACAGGGAAATGAAAATGGCACACCGCCGCGTTGGCGGATCATGGCGGCCAGTTCGTGCTGCTGTTGCCGACTTCGGGTGATCAGAATGCATTTTTGTGCCAGTCCGTTATGGGAAGTCGCCTCACTCATGTCTGGTATGCTGCGCGTAAAAGCAAGGGATGCCAATGAAAAGCTTGCATTTTGTTTTCGGGCATGGTGTGATATTTATTATACCGGTGACAAACAGGGTTTGCGGTGGTGCCAGTGAACAGCGGCGGCATGGTTGCTGGCGAGACTCAGGCATTGCGGAGCTGACCCTTGTCCGGTTCGGCTGCAGGCCAGCCATAACCATGGTGAAAGGAATATTACAAGCGACTATGACAACGAAACAACATAAAGAACAGGCATACAAGGCACTTCATGATATTTTCGGTTACACCGAATTTCGTCCGATGCAGGAGGATATCATTCTTTCCTTGCTGGAAGGCAAGGATGCTTTTGTACTGATGCCAACCGGTGGTGGCAAATCGATCTGCTATCAGATTCCCGCGATTTTGCGTGAAGGGACGGGCATTGTTGTGTCGCCGCTGATTTCCCTGATGAAGGATCAGGTGGACAGTCTTACCGCCTGTGGCGTGAAGGCAGCCTATTACAATTCCTCGCTAAAAGCCGCTCAGGCCAAGGAAGTGCTGGAACGCTTTGCCTCCGGTGAACTGGATTTGTTGTATGTGGCGCCGGAGCGATTGCTGTCCAAGTCATTCATGCAGAAACTCGAATCGGTCAAGATTGGTATGTTTGCCATCGACGAGGCGCACTGCGTTTCGCAATGGGGGCATGATTTCCGGCCGGAATATGTGCGCCTGGGCGAATTGCGTGAGATGTTCCCTGATGTGCCGATGCTGGCGCTGACAGCGACGGCCGATGAGCATACCCGTGAAGATGTAACCAGGCGTCTGAAGCTGGAAGAGGCCGAGTGTTTTGTGGCCAGTTTCGATCGTCCCAATATCCGTTATCTGATCGCCGAAAAACGGCAGCCGCTGACGCAGATTCTGCAGTTCCTCGAATGCTGGCCGAATGCATCGGGCGTGATTTACTGCCTGTCGCGCAAGCGTGTGGAAGATCTGGCCGTGAACCTGCAGCGGCATGGTATTCGGGCTGCGGCCTATCATGCCGGCATGCCCGGTCGCACACGAGACAAGGTACAGGATGAATTTCTGCGCGATCGCATCAAGGTCATTGTGGCGACCATTGCTTTCGGCATGGGTGTGGACAAACCCAATGTGCGTTTCGTCATTCATCATGATCTGCCGAAGAGTATCGAGTCCTATTATCAGGAAACCGGTCGTGCCGGTCGTGACGGACTGGAGTCCGAAGCGCTGATGCTTTATGGCTCCGGTGATGTGAATCTGGTGCGTCGCCTGATTGAAAATGTTGAGAATCCGGAGCAGCGGCGTGTCGAGGTGCACAAGCTCAATGGCATGATTGGTTTTGCCGAGGCGCTGACCTGCCGCCGCAAGGTCCTGCTGGGCTATTTCGGGGAGGAACTGGAAGAGCCGTGCGGCAATTGCGATGTTTGCCTTGACCCGCCGGAAACCTATGATGCCAGCGATCTGGCCGAGCTTGCCTTGTCCTGTGTACGGGAACTGAACGGGGATTTTGGCATGGGCTATGTCATCGATGTGTTGCGTGGTGCGAATAATGTGCGCATCCGCGAGCACGGCCATGACAAGCTCAAGTGCTATGGCAAGGGTGCCGACATCAATGCGGATGAATGGATGTCCATTTTGCGTCAGCTCGTACATCATGGCTATTTTGTGCAGGATATTTCGCGGCGCGCCGCTATGAAAGCAACGCGCAAGGCGGAGAAAATCGGTGTTTCCGGCGAACCGATCATGCTGGCTCGATACAAGCCAGGCATTCGCCGGCAGTTAAAGCGTTTCGGCGCCGCTAAGGATGAAGTTCTCTATAATAAATTGGTTGAGCTCAGGCAGCACCTGGCGGATGAAGAGGATATGGCACCGCATGTTGTGTTCAGTGATGTGACGTTGACCGAAATGAGTCAGATCAAGCCGCAGGATGAGGAGGGCCTGTCGCGAATCAGTGGTTTGGGTCAGCACAAGCTGGAAGCCTATGGCGAGCACTTGCTGGAGGTGATTCGCGAGCATGTGGCGGCAGCGCCTGATGCTGCATCCGGTTCAAAAACCGATATTCCGAAGCTGATCGCCAAAGGTCCGCCGGTTAACGACAATCAGTCCTATACCTATTCGCTGTACAAGAAAGGCATGAGCGTGCAGGAGAATGCGGCGCATCAGGGCATCAGTGAATCGACGGTACTGAATCATTACATTGCACTGATTCGAGCTGCTCATTTCATCGATGTTCCGACCTATTTCGGCGACAAGTTTGATACTCTGATGCAGGAACTGGATGATGCCGACCCCTATGCCTCGCTGTCGGAAATCAAACGGGATTTGTCGATTGAAACCAGCAACGAGGAGTTCCGGTTGATCATGGCCTGGCGTGAGGCGATTGGTGTGGCCTGATTACGCTTCGGGCCGGGGAGAGCAAAAACAATAAGCGCAATCGTGCTGTTGTTTGGCCCGATACATGGCTTCATCCGCCAGCTGAATCAGTTTCTCTGCGGATGAAGCGTGTTCGGGATAGATGGCAATGCCAATGGCTGCACCTACGTGGTGAAGGTTTTGGCCTTCCCTGATGGGGTGACGGATCGCATGGATGAGTTTCCGGCAGACATGCTCGATGGCCTGATGGTTGTCAGTATCCGTGAGTAACAGGATGAATTCATCACCACCATAGCGGGCGACTGTGTCTTCGCCACGGATATTTTTGCGCAGGCGTTTGCCGATTTCTTTTAATACAGCATCGCCTGCATCATGTCCGTAATTATCGTTAATCTTCTTGAAGCCGTTCAGATCTATGAACAGCAATGCAAACGGGACATGTTTTCGTTGCGCTTTGGCGATGGTCTGTTGCAAGCGGTCTTTGAGCAGGGTGCGGTTGGGCAGGCCTGTTAGCGTGTCATGGTTGGCAAGGTGTTTTAATTCTTCCTGCATTTGATAATATTCAATGGTCAGACTGGCCAGATTACTGAATGATTCCAAGGTGTTGATTTCACGCGGTTCGGGCTGATGTGGTTTGGGGTGATAAAGGGCAAAGGTTCCCAGCACATTTTTCTTTTTCCCTCGAATGGGGAGTGACCAGCAGGCTCGAAGCCCGTGCGACAATGCCAGATCCCGATAGTTTTCCCATAACGGGTTGGTGGCAATATCGGAAACGATGACCTGCCGGTTGTGATAGGCAGCAGTGCCGCAAGAGCCTTTGGCAGGGCCGATACGCACTCCTTCAATGGCAGCATTATATGTATCCGGCAGGCTGGGGGCTGAACCCAGATGCAGATGTTTGCCGTTGGCGTCCAGCAACAGGATAGAACTCATGGTATGGGGAAAAATCGATTCGATACCATGGTTCAGTTCATTGAGAATGTGTTGTAACGGGTCGTTGCGCAGGATCATGGCAAGAATCCGGTTTTCGAGCCGGGCAATATTTTCCGTCTGTTTGTGTTGTTGCACTTCATGTTGCAGCTCTTTGACAAGTTCAGTATTGTCATAACGCAGGGCAAATGTTTCCCGGAATTCCCGGGAGAAATTATTGGCCAGAAAAGCCAGGGCAGCGATAAACACAAACAGCATCATGGCCATGATGGCATGCGACATATCGCCCTGAGCTAGCATCCACAGGGCAACCGGCAGCAGTGCGCTGGCTGTGAAACCGAGAAATGCCTGGTTGATCGGCGTCATGGAGCGTGCGGCCCAGAATACGACGCCGCCCAGGCAATACACCAGCAACACCTGCTGGGGCAGGTTGTGCGGAGGCATTAACATTACGCCACCCAGTCCCCAGGCTGAGCCGCCGAGAATGCTGCCAATCACATAATGTCGTTGCCACTGTGACAAATCCTTCTTGTCGTCATGAGTCTGCCAATAGCGCTGCCATTGCATGAAACGTATGATGCTGATGATCGTGAAATAACCCATCCAGAGCAGAATGCGTTCATGGGGAATCGATATCCATAATGCCAGAGAAGCCAGTATTGCAGGAAGAAAGCCGACGGTCAGGCTGATTTTCAGGTTGCCATAGACGAAATCCAGACATGACTGCTGGACATGCCGTTCACTGGCGGCGTTTGAGCGACGAGGATTACGCATAATTCATTTGTCGATTGACCTGACGAAAACTATCCCATGCCGATGGCAGCATGGCAAGCCGTGTATGGTTTATTCTGTATGCGAATAACCTGTTGGCAGGGTAATGCCTTCCTCCGCCAGTAGTTGCTGCAACTTTTGGCGGAAGCTCCGACGCAATTGCGGAATGCTGTCGCTTGAAATGGTGTTGCGTTGCAGGGCCATATGCATGGCCTGTTCAAAGCCATCGGTATCCATGGCGGCTTTGTGAAGATAAAAATCGCGCCCTATGCGTGCCCTGGAATGCGAGCCGGCCTTATGGCGGGGAATGCGATAGTGCGTCGGAATGGACGGTTCGAAATGAAAATATCCACCATCGGCCGCATAGCGCATCCAGGTGTGAAAATCTTCGGATACACGCTGCTCGGGGAAAGGTTGCCGCAGCGCGAGTTCAGTGCGTACGGATGTGGCTGATGTCAGATTGATATAGCCGGTGCGAGTACCCATATCGATCCAGATGTCGCGGCCTTGTGGCGGATGTCTGTAGACATCGAGAATCTGTCGGATGGATGGCGTTAATTGCGTTACAGGAACATGGCCTCCCTGTTCATCGATAACCTCAAATGGTGCATAAATGACATCGATATCCGGCCTGGAGGCGAAAATCTCCCGTGTTCGCGCCACTCGTTCGGGATGTGAAATATCATCGGCATCGTGGAAGAGAATGATTCGTGCCCCGCGTTCTGCTGCTGCACGAATGCCGATGTTGCGGCAATGGCCTGCGCCACGGTTGTTGTCTTCGAGAATGACATGGATTTTTCCGCGATGCTGTTCGGCCAGTTGTTGTAACTGCCGACGTACGGGAGCAGGTGATGCATCATCCACAATCATGAGTTGCCAGTGCGGGTCAGTCTGGGCGAAAAGACCCTGTATGGCTTCGCGAAAATAGCGATACGCCTGTGCATCATTTTCACGGTAATGCGGCATCACAAAAAACATGGGGGGATCATTGCTATTCAGCGCCAAATTTCCAGCGGCGCGTTGCCGCATTGAAAAATGTAACCGAAGGTTCAGGTGGTTGTCTGCCAGTTGGCGGGCTTGCTGCTATAATGTTTTCTAACTGCAAACAAGGAGAGATGTGATGAGATGGATGCTTCTGTTGTTATTGACAGTGTCGCTGGCGGCATGTGCGGTCAAGGTGGGCCCGGCCGGCGCAGGAGTTCAGGCACATCATGGTG
>CAZTGM010000061.1:0-9196 GCA_964613235.1 uncultured Zetaproteobacteria bacterium
TATGTATGGAAGGGCGGGGTTATACCGTAAAATAATAAACTACAGCTGCCTGACGGTACCTGTTCCGCTGATGAGGCGTTCCTTTTCTCAGCTCGAAGTTACCTGATTCGTAAAGGCGATCAGTGCATCCAGTGTCTGTTGTACCTTTCCTGAATCGATTGCCCGAGCGGCCATGGTAATGCCATCGCCGATGCCATTCACCCGGCCTGCTACCCACAGGGCGGCCGCAGCATTGATGAGTACGATATCGCGACCTGCACCTGTTTGACCCGCAAAAATATGTTTCAGGATGTCGGCATTGGTGGCGGCATCATCGCCTGCCAGTGCTGCAGGCACAGCATAGGGCATGCCGAAGGCCGCCGGGTCGATTTCGAAACGGATTGGTTCGCGTTCCTTTTCAACCAGCATTGCATCGGTGATCGTTGTCGTGGTGATTTCATCCAGTCCGTCGCGACCATGTACGATGAGTGCGCGTGTGCAATCCAGTTGCTGTAGTGCATGGGCCATGAGTTCAAGTTTGTCTGCGGCGAAGACGCCCAGTACCTGATATTCGGCCCCAGCCGGATTGGTCAGGGGCCCCAGCAGATTGAAAACCGTGCGGATGCCCAGTTCGCGACGTACCGGGCCGGCATGTTTCATGGCCGGATGCAGCACCTGCGCAAACAGAAAACCGATACCAACCTCATCGATGCATCTGGCCACCTGTTCAGGTGGAATGTCCAGGTTCACACCGAGTGCTTCCAGCACATCGGCAGCGCCTGATTTCGATGACATGGCACGATTGCCATGCTTGGCTACGGGTATGCCACAGGCAGCCACCACGAGAGAGACGGCTGTGGAGATGTTGAAGGTTTTGGCGCCATCGCCGCCGGTGCCGCAGGTATCAATGAGCCCTGTACTGGCGGGCCTGATGTGTGTAGCGGCCGCGCGCATGGCACGTGCAGCGCCTGCAATGATATCGGCATTTTCACCGCGGATGGACAAGCCCATGAGAATGGCGGCGATTTGCGCCGGCGTGGCTTCGCCCTGCATGATGGATGTGAATATTTGCTCGCTATGCGCTGCATTGGGCATGTTGCCTGTCTGCAGATTCCGAATGGCCTGACGGATGATATCGATCATGACTGTTTCCCGCTGACAGCCAGGAAGTTTTTCAGCATTGCATGGCCATGTTCGGTCAGGATGGACTCCGGATGGAACTGCACGCCGAATGTCGGATGTTCGCGGTGACGCAGGCCCATGAGCTCGTTCTCTGTCGTCCATGCCGTGCGAATCAGGCAGTCAGGCAGGGGTTCAGGTACGATCAGCGAATGATAGCGCGTGGCCGTAAACGGCGACGGGAGCCTCGCGAACACGCCCTGACCATCATGATGGATCGGGCTGGTTTTGCCGTGCATCAGGCGCGGTGCGCGAATGACACGTCCGCCGAACACTTCGGCAATGGACTGATGACCGAGGCAGACGCCGAGGATCGGAATGTCACCGGAGAAACGGCGGATGACGTCCATGGATATACCCGCCTCATGTGGTGTGCAGGGGCCCGGCGAGATCAGGATATGGTCGGGGCGCATGGTGGCGATCTCGTCCGGCGTGATCTTATCGTTGCGGTATACACGCGGGGTTTCGCCCAGTTCGCCCAAGTATTGCACCAGATTGAAGGTGAATGAGTCGTAGTTGTCGATGACCAGAATCATGCGTTTTCTCCGTCACGATGCTGCAGCTCGGCCAGTGCCACGGCGCGGAACATGGCCGTAGCCTTGTTGACGCATTCGCGATGTTCATTGGCCGGTACCGAATCGGCGACAATGCCTGCACCGGCCTGAATATGCACCATATTGTTATGAATGACGGCTGTGCGGATGGCAATCGCTGTATCCATGCGTTCGCCACCGAAAGCGATATAGCCGACCGTGCCGGCGTAGGGCCCACGTGCCACGGGCTCCAGCTCATGGATGATTTCCATGGCTCGCACCTTGGGGGCGCCGGATACGGTGCCGGCCGGGAATGAGGCAGCCAGAAGGTCGATGCAATCGGTGTCGGAGCGCAAGGTGCCTTCCGCCTGCGATACGATATGCATGACGTGCGAATAGCGTTCGATGGTCATGGATTCGGACAGATGCACGGAACCGTATTCGCAGACGCGACCAAGATCGTTGCGGCCAAGGTCAACAAGCATGACATGTTCGGCCAGTTCCTTTTCATCGGCCAGCAAATCTTTCTCCAGCGCCAGATCTTCTGCCGGCGTTTTGCCACGTGGTCGTGTGCCGGCAATGGGGCGCAGCACAGCATGTCGCCCCTCCTTGCGCACAAGGATTTCCGGCGAGGAGCCAACCAGAATCGTGTCGCCGATATGCAGATAAAATAGATAGGGCGAGGGATTGATATGACGCACGGCACGATATATATCAAAGGGGGCACAGGCCAGTTCGCGACTGAAGCGCTGCGACAATACAACCTGAAAAATATCGCCGGCGAGGATATATTCCCGAGCCTTGGTTACGGCAGTCTCAAAGTCTTCCCGTGCTGTGACGGCTGTGGGTGGCGAGACGTCACTGTAATTGACATCCAGTTTCAGTGCGCTGGCCATCTCGCCTTCGTAAAGACTGGCTTCCATACGGTCGAGAATCTCTTCAGCTTCCTCTTCGGCCTCGGCAGCAAGGCGTACGCAGCAGGTCAGTGTGCCTTTCAGGTTGTCAAAGATCATGAAACGATCGACCAGCAGAAAGGCCGATTCCGGCGCCTGTACCGGATCGGGCAGGTCATCGGGGATGTCCTCGAAGCAGGACACCAGTTGATAGCCGAAATAGCCGACGGCACCGCCGGTGAACGGCAGATCATCATCCTGCAGCAGTGGCTGCTCGATAACCTGTTCGCGCAGCCATTGCAACACATCCACATTGCCTGTTTCCTCACGACCATCGCGATGGCGTATATGTGTACTGTCTTTGCTGAAGGTCGCCGTGCAGGCCGGGCTGATGCCGAGGATGCTGTAACGCCCCCATTGTTCACCGCCTTCGGCCGATTCAAACAGAAAACAGTCGCCACGATGAGTCAGGCGCGAGAATACGCCGGGTGCAGTCAGGCAGTCGGCAGACAATGTGCGACGGAACAGGCGCAAGTTTTTTTGCATCATCATGTTGACAAGCTCCGGTCGCTGTGGCGAAATGCGCGCCCTTCCGCAAGGAGTGTGGGGCCATAGCTCAGCTGGGAGAGCGCTACAATGGCATTGTAGAGGTCGGCGGTTCGATCCCGCCTGGCTCCACCATCTTTCATAAGGGCCCGGTTTGCCGGGCCTTTATCTTTTTCTGCAGAGCCAACCATCACCGCAGGCAGGCTGCGATAACCCGCAGAAATAAGGGTAATTGAGCATAAACGTTTCATTGCGCGGAACGCTACATTTTCTCGGTTTGGCGGGCTATACGAATTTTATGCCAAAAGGGAAGATGCTCAGCTGACATCTTCCCCCATAATTTCATCCCACATGGCATCGATACGCTGTTTGACAGCGGCATCCATCTCGATGGGGCGGCCCCATTCGCGATCGGTTTCACCCGGCCATTTGTTGGTGGCATCGATGCCGACCTTGGAGCCAAGGCCTGCTACCGGCGAGGCAAAATCGAGATAATCGATGGGAGTGCGCTCAACCATGGTAAAATCGCGCGCCGGATCGCAGCGCGTGGATATGGCCCAGATAACTTCCTTCCAGTCGCGGCAATCGACATCGGCATCGACAACGATGATAAATTTTGTGTACATAAACTGGCGCAAGTATGACCAGACCCCGAACATGACGCGCTTGGCATGGCCGGCATAGCCCTTGTTGATCGAAACGATGGCCACGCGATAGGAACAGCCTTCCATGGGCAGATAGAAGTCGACAATTTCCGGAAACTGCTTCTGCAGGATCGGCACGAACACCTCGTTGAATGCCAGGCCCAGCACGGCCGGCTCATCCGGTGGTTTGCCGGTATGCGTGGAATGATAAATGGCGTCCGAACGCATGCACATGCGTTCCACGGTAAACACCGGGAAGCGTTCTATTTCATTATAATATCCGGTGTGGTCACCATAAGGTCCTTCATCGGCATATTCATCCAGTGATACGTAGCCTTCCAGCACAATCTCGGCACTGGCCGGCACCTGCAGCGGAATCGATGTGCAGTCACTGAGTACGGTGCGCTCGCCGCGCAGCAGGCCGGCAAACTGGTATTCGGACAGTGTATCCGGAATGGGCGTGACGGCGGCCAGGATCGTTGCCGGATCGGCGCCGATGACCACGGCGCAGGGAAAACTTTCCATGCCTGCGACTTTCGCTTCGCGATGATCCTGAGCTCCGCCGCGGTGTTTCAGCCAGCGCATGATCAGTTTGTTCTTGCCGATCAGTTGTTGACGGTAGATGCCTATGTTCTGGCGCGATTTGTTAGGCCCTTTGGTGATGACCAGGCCCCAGGTAATCAGCGGGGCAGCATCACCCGGCCAGCAGCGCTGGATCGGCAGCAGATTCAGATCGACATCATCGCCGCTGAGGATGCGTTCTTTCCAGGCCGCCTTGCCGGTCGTTTTCGGGTGCATGTCCAGCACTTTGCGCAGCACCGGAAATTTTTCCCACAGGTCTTTCAGGCCCCTGGGAGGCTCGGGTTCTTTCAGATAGGCCAGTAATTCACCAATGCTGCGTAACTCGGCAGCCGATTCGCGACCCATGCCCAGCGCAATGCGCTCGGATGTGCCGAACAGATTGGTCAGCACCGGCATATCCGAATCTTTGACATTTTCAAACAATAACGCAGGCCCTCCTGCACGCAGTACACGATCGGAAATTTCGGTTATTTCCAGATCCGTGCTGACAGGAACGGTGATACGTCGCAACAGGTCTTTGTCTTCCAGCGCACGGATGAATGCACGCATATCCGCATAGCTCATGCCGCGACCTCCGCAGGTGTATGCTCATCAATATCGAAGACGCTATCCAGACGATACAGCTTCAGCATGTCCTGCGTTTCCTTGCCCAGATGAAGCAACTGGAAACGTCCGCCGGTGCGTTGCGCCCAGGCCACACCTTCCAGCAATGTTGCCGCACCGGAGGCATCGACACGTTTCCAGGCAAGATCGACGCAGATATGCCTGATATCCTGTTTGAACAGTTGTTGCAGAGCATCGCGCAATTGCGGTGAGGTATGATGTGTGACATCACCGGACACGGCGAGACTGGTGGTGTGCGCAGTCTGCGAAACATTAACTGAAAAACTCATGAAACTCTCCGGGCCGATCTTGGCAGGCTCAAGCTTAACCCGGTTTTTTCATCAGGGCACCTGTCAGTTTTGTGATTCCGGGCCATGCAGTGGCTCTTCTTGCACCATCCACAGGGCTTGGGTAGCGTCCCGCTTCCGTAAAAAAAAAACGGCTTTTTCAACCATTCGGGGGCTATTATGCTGGAAAGCATGCGTAATCATGCGCAATCTTGGATTGCCAAAGTTATTCTCGGGGGCGTTGCCCTGTCTTTTGTATTATGGGGCGTCGGAGATTATTTTCTTGGCGGACAGGTACAGCCGGTAGCCGAAGTCGATGGTTCACCCATAGGCCAAACCGAATTTGTACAGGCCTATGAACGTCAGCTGAATAATTATCGTCGCATGCTCGGAAGCAATTTTTCCAAGGAACTGGTTCGTTCCATGGGGCTGAAAGACAATACCCTGCAAACGATGATCAATCGCCGCCTGATGCTCGATGAGGCGAACAAACTGGGACTGACAGCGCCAGAATCGATGGTGATCGCCAGTGTGCGTCAGGAAGCCGCGTTCCAGTCGGCAGGAAATTTTGATCCGCAACGCTATCGCATCCTGACCCGCAATATGGGTTATGCGACCCCACAGGATTACGAACAGGATCTGAAAGTGAATCTGCTTATCGATATGTTGCAGAAGTCCATTGTTGATTCAGCGCGCGTCAGCGAGCAGGAAGTGCGTGAACAATATGAACGGGATTTTGAACAGCGTGTTCTGGCTGCTGTAGTGGTGGACCCGGCATCGCTGGAAAAGGATATTACCATTGATCATGACAAGGCCCTGGCATGGTACGAGGCACACAAGGATCAGTATATGTCGCCATTGCGGGTACGTCTGAAGCTGGTGGATATTGATCCGCTGGATATGGCGAAGGACCTGGCGATCAGCAAGACGGATCTGGACAGGGCCTATGAAGAGCGCTTGCAGCAGTATACAAAACCGGAACAGCGTCATGCCCGCCATATTCTCATTAAAGTAGCTGCAGATGCTTCGCAGGGCGCACGCAAGGCGGCGCGTGAAAAGATTGAGGCGGCATTGAAGCGCGTACGATCGGGCGAGGATTTTGCCAAAGTGGCGAAAGAAGTCTCGGAAGATAATTCAGCCAAACAGGGAGGTGATCTTGGCTGGTTTGCGCAAGGTGCGATGGTGCCGCAATTTGATGCGCAGGTATTTAGTATGCAATCGGGCGAGATCAGC
The DNA here is from genome assembly GCA_964613235.1 of uncultured Zetaproteobacteria bacterium. Lineage (GTDB taxonomy): Bacteria > Pseudomonadota > Zetaproteobacteria > Mariprofundales > Mariprofundaceae > J005. Next base: position 6,480 of record CAZTGM010000061.1, read on the forward strand.
GATGTGGTGGAAACGCAGTTTGGTTTCCATATCATCAGGCTGGAAGGCGTGAAGCCGCAGGAAGTGTTGCCGCTGGAGCAAGTGAAACCGGAACTGGAGGCGGAAATTCGTCGCCAGATGGGAGCTGATGAAGCCTATCAGCTTTCGCAGGATCTGGATGATGCGCTGGGTATGGAGGATTCCCTGCAGGCGGCAGCCGAATCCGTTGGCTTGAAAGTTCGCGAGATCGGTCCGATCAGTCGCAATGAGGCATTTGCCGAGAAGGCATTGTCTGACCCTGCCATCCGCAATCAGGTATTTTCCGCCAAGCCGGAGGATCCGGTTGAAATTCACGAAACGCAAGATGGGCATTTTATTGCATTTGAAATTGTTGAGCGTATCCAGCCGCAGGTGCTGTCGTTCGATAAGGTGGCCAAGCGTGCAACTGACGATGCACGCAAGTCGGTGGCTCAGAGCAAGGCGCGTGAATTGGCTGAAAACATGCTGAAGGCAGCTAAAGGCAAGACGGCGGATGAACTGGCACAGCAGTTTTCCCGCCCCAAGTTTATTTCCAAGCCGTTGCGTGCCAATGGCTCCGGTGATCAGGCGCCATGGCTGACCCGCTCGGTTCTTGGTGCCGCTTTCAGGACGTCCAAAGGACAGTGGTTAACAACCGTACAGCAGGTGCCGGAAGGCCTGGCTGTTGTGCAGGTACAGGATGTGATTCCTGCCTCTGAAGAGGAATTCCAAAAACAGCAGGACAGTATTCGTCAGCAAGTGAAGAAGAGTAAAGGTGCCGTGCGCTTTGCCCGCTGGATGGCTTCGGTGCGTGAACAGCACGAGATTGTTATTCATCCGGAAGTCATCGAACGCTTCTGATCGGTTTCCGTCTATCGCATGAACACCCGCTCATCGTAGCGGGTGTTTTTGTTTTACTTGTCTGCAGCCATCCAATCCATAGGCTTCGCGCAACATTTCAGGTGCTCGTGCGATGAACGTCGCAGGGTGAAACGGGAAGTCCGGTGCGGCACAGACCAAGGCCGGCGCAGCCCCCGCTACTGTAATCCTGACAAATTCGTTCGCAGGCCACTGGGGAATATCTCCGGGAAGGCATGAACGAAGGCGGAAGAGGGAGAGCCAGGAGACCGGCCCGAAATGTTTACGATATGCGTTCGGGGTGCGACGAAACGACTGGCCTTTTCATTCGCGTTCTTTTGCTCCGATTGCATACCGTTCAATAAAAACAATGCACGGCGGGTGCAGGAGGATATATCAGATGAAATACAGACAAATAATATGGGTGCTGCTGGCCTGCATGGCGTATGCCATACAGGCGCAGGCAGAAGATCTCGGAACGATGGTCGTTACCGATGAAAAGTCGCCTTCACGAGCGGAGGCATCAACACACAGCGTTACGGTCATTGATCGGGAGACTATCGAACGCAGCCATGCTGCGAATGTGGCCGAGTTATTGCGAGGCGTTGCCAATATCGTAGTCCGTGATGTAACCGGGGTGGGAGCCAAGTCGCAGGTTGACCTTGGCGGTTATGGTGAATCGGCTGCCGCCAACAGCGTGGTTTTGATCGACGGACGTCGGGTGAATGCACCGGACTTGTCCGGTGTAGACTGGAGTCAGATTCCCATTGATCAGATTGAGCGTGTTGAGATTGTACATGGCGCCGGTTCTGTCCTGTATGGTCAGGGTGCTGTTGGTGGCGTTATCAATATCATTACACGTGTGCCGGAGTCCGGTGGCCAGGTCATGCTCGAGGCAGGCGACTTCGGTCATTATAATGCTGCTGTGCGTGTCGGTGTGGACAATGATTCAAGTCGCGTGGAAATCAATGCTTCCGGTCAGTCAACGGACGGCTATCGTCGCAACAGTTCCTTTGAGCGCTTTGATGGCGGAGCGCGTGCCGAAGTGGATATTTCCTCTGCTGTGACGGCTTCGCTGAAGGGCAATTTCCACCATGATCGCGTTGGTTTGCCGGGTTCGCTAAGCGTCGCTCAGGTGGCGGCCGATCCGCGACAGACCAATAGCCCGAATGATTTCGCACGTACGGATGACGGTTTTATCGATGGTGGATTGTTGTGGGATGCAGGTTCCGGGCTGGAGCTGAATGTGGATGGTGGCGTACGCCGACGCAATGTGCATTCGGAATGGGTATCCTTTACAGCCAATTCGGATTATCTGTTGCTCGACAAATCCATTCGTTCTTATCTGCGCTATACCTTTGGCGAGTCGGTTCGCACCTCCGTGACGGCTGGCGCCGATATTCATGCGGGCGATGGCTCATTTGCTTTTGGTGGTGCTTTTCCTTTGCCGACGACGACATTCAGTCGCAGTCATCAGGGGTATTATGCCTATGCCGATATTCGTGATGATAGCGGGCGCTGGCATCTCAATGGTGGCGTGCGCAGTGAGCACCTGTCCGATACCTTTGTGCAGGCGACCACCCGGAAGGTATCCCAGAATCGTACGGTTTGGGAAATCGGAGCATCAGTTGCCCCTTTGCCTCAGGTGCATGTGCGCGCCTCGGCTTCGACATCGGTACGTTTTCCATTGCTCGACGAACGTTTCAGCTTTTTCAGTGGCACGGTTAATACCGCGCTGGTGGTCCAGACCGGGCAGCATTTGGGCGGAGGCATCAGTGTGGGCCGTGGTGGTCGACGGTTCTGTGTAGGCGTTACACGTGCTGACCGGCACATTTAGATTTGCTATATTCTATGGTTTTTCG
>CAZTGM010000062.1:0-7815 GCA_964613235.1 uncultured Zetaproteobacteria bacterium
AGGCTGAGCCAGCAGATTTACAGTCTGCCCCCTTTAGCCACTCGGGAACCTCTCCATTCATCGTCCACCCAACCAGCCCGCAGAGCCGGAGGGCGCGCGATTTTGCACCATTGACATGCGCTGTCAACATATTATTGGCCTGTTGCCACAAACTGGAGCCGGTGAGAGGACTCGAACCCCCGGCCAGCTGATTACAAATCAGCTGCTCTACCAACTGAGCTACACCGGCTTCTGCCATGGACAGCGGCGCATCATAGCCAGCAGCGAACCAAACTCAAGCTGCAAAACAGCAAGCGTGTCTTTTTCCGACATGCCGGCTCGCCTCATGCGACATGTAAACGTTCGATCCCGCGGTGTATGCGCTGCAATGCTTCCTCGCGCCCCAGCAATGCCAGCGTCTGATCAATTGGTGGCGACACCGGCCCGCCCGACAGCAGGATACGCACCGGCTGTGCCAGTTTGCCCATACCCACACCGGCTTCTTCACAGATATCTCGAATAGCTGCATGCGCCGCTTCACCGGTAAACGACCCGCCCATTGCCTCCAGGCGCTCGACAAAGGCGGCCAGCAATGGCCAGGTGGTATCCCGAAAATGTTTTTTCACAGCCTTTTCATCATAATGATCCGGTGCCTGATAAAAGAAACGTGCGCCGTCGGCCAGCTCAACCAGTGATTTGGAACGCTCCTGCAACGAAGCAATCACCTGCAACAAATCCGGACCGCCATCCGTTGGCACATCAAGGAAACGCTGCACTTCCACCTGCAAGGAAGCCGGCTCCGCCTGCCGTAGATATGTCGCATTGAGCCAGTCCAGCTTTTGCTGATCAAAGCGCGCCGCCGTTTTGCCGACCTGCCCCAGATCAAACAATTCGACCAGCTGTTCACGCGAAAACACTTCCTCATCACCATGCGACCAGCCCAGTCGCGCCAGATAATTGACCAGCGCATCAGCCAGATAGCCTTTATCACGATACTCGGTTACAGCCACGGCGCCATGACGCTTGGACATCTTGGCTCCGTCCGGTCCGTGGATCAGTGGAATATGCGAAAAGCTCGGCACCGGCAGGCCCAGCGCTTCATATAACTGAATCTGGCGCGGTGTGTTGTTCAGATGATCGGAGCCGCGTACAACATGCGTGATCCCCATGGCCGCATCATCAGCCACAACAGCCAGATTATAGGTCGGCGTACCATCCGAACGCAGCAGAATCAGGTCATCGAGCTCGGCATTATCGAAAACGACATCTCCGAGCACCTTGTCGCGCACAATCGTCTGACCGATATCTGGCGAACGAAAACGCACCACATAAGGCATATCGGCAGGACGATCCGAACGATGGCGGCAACTTCCGTCATATTTCGGCTTTTCACCACGTGCCCGCTGCTCCTCGCGCATGGCATCCAGTTCCTCGCGCGTGCAATAACAGCGATAGGCATGCCCTTCTTCCAGCAATTGCTCGACAGCCAGCACATGCTCTGCCTGGCGCGTATGCTGAAACACTGGCGCCTCGTCCCAGTCCAGACCCAACCATGTCAGACCATCGAGAATCACCTGTGTCGCCTCTTCCGTTGAACGCTCGCGATCCGTATCCTCGATGCGCAACACAAATTCACCACCATGATGGCGTGCATATAGCCATGAAAATAATGCCGTGCGCGCACCACCGATATGCAGCATGCCCGTTGGTGAAGGTGCAAAACGTGTACGAACTTTCATGAAAGACTCCTGCGAAAAGCCGGCAGGCTATGCCTGTAGTCGCCGTGAACAAGCCCCAATGTCATGAACAGGCCTGTGCATACTATCCTGATCACGCGATTCGCGCTTTAATGCACGCTGACTGCAATCACACGAATCCCGCCAACTTCAGGTCCATCCGCCCGGCCCACCGGCCAGCGTGGATAAATCCGCGCCGCAGGCAAGCCCAGACGCACGGCATAATCCTCCACCAAATGCTGCGTGAAACGGATACGCGCAATACTATGCGCATCCAGGCTCTGTATAGCGATATCCGGATACAGCTCCAGCAACCAGCCCTTATTGGCACGCACCCTTCGCAACAGCTTGCGCAGTCGCAAACGCTCATTCGGCGTCAAACCTGCCTGCTCGTGCAAACGAATTTGAGCCTCCGGCGTATGATAGGTGTATGCTGCAGCCGCTATCGTTTTCACCGGCTCTTCCATAAATGTCTGCAGCCGCTGCAACACCATATCACCGAACCGACTCCATGATAAAGGCTGCCCCTGCCAGTCACCCTGCACGCGCATGGTGACCTCCTGCCGGGCCAACCGCATAATTACCTGCTTTGCCGCATAGCCGATACGTGCCTGCAACGGATCCGTCCCTGGCTGCACTGACGCAGCCAGCAGCGGATGCGATAAACTGAAACGAAACTGTCCCGTATAACCCTTACCGTTATTTGCCTGCTGCATATCCACAGCAGCAGACCAGCGCCCACGCTGCAATTCGGGCAATCCTGAAAGCACCAGCCAGTGGCGCAGAAAAAAAGGCAGAGCATGTACGACATGCAGTCGTCCTGTCCATTGTATGCCAGTGGCCAACACATTCCATTTGCCATCGCAATTCATGGCACCGCCATCCCAGTCACCCTGCATACGCATCTTCGACCAGTGCCCTTTGGCTATATCATGCAGTTCCAGATTCATGTTTTTCAGCCATACATCGTCGTCCTGGCCGACGGCAATGCTACCCTGCTGCAATCGAAGAACAGTGATTTTCCAGCCATGGTCACGCAGCAGGCGCTTCCACCATACATCCTGCAACTGCGCCACCTGCTGCGGTGGCTGCAGACTCATCGGCGTCAGTGGAGCCGTATAACGCCATTGCCGCCCGCGAACGTCGCGAAGTACCCTGCTGCCACTCTCATCCAGCGCAAAAGCCAGCGACAATTCATCAACATACCAATGGTCTCCGGCATGGGAAAGCGCCAGCGACTGTATATCAAATTTGCCCTGTATCGCCCACTTTGCCTGCGCAATATCGATCGTACAATTAAAATCGGTGCTGCCAGCCAAGGATACCGGTGCCATTGCAGCATCAGCCGTCGTCAGGCCCAGCACAGGTCGCAACGTTCCCAAATCAACTTTTCTGCCATCGATCTGCAGGCGCGTTTCAGCCAGGCCACCCTGCTGTAACAGGCCATGCCCCTGTAAATGCCATACCGCCCCGTCTTCAGCCTCCCCCTTCTCCGTTGCCAATGTCACATCAAAACGATTGTCTTTCAGCGCCAGCCGTCCTTGCAACGCCGGCACACGCATATCGTCCTCAGCCATGGCGATGTGCAATTGTGCATGACGAAACTGCATCTCATCCACAAACCAGCGCCAGCGTAACGGCTCTGTCGCATCAACCATGGCCGCAGGCCGCAAACGCCCTTCCACATTCAATGCCTGCATTCGCCCGATATGTACGGCATGTCGGGCACTGTCGATACGCCAGTCCGTACAACTGAGATCACCCGCACGCCAGCCGATATCATCGTCATGTCCGGCATCGAACAGCGACAAATCAACAATCCGCGCCCGTTTGCCCGACCCCTGCCAATGACCGGTGGACAGATCACCTGTGAGTGCCACCGCACCATCAAACAGCCCGCCGCGCAATTCACGATCCATCACAGCCGGCACCAGACCACGCATACTCGCCAATGGCCATGCCTCGGCCTCCAGCGTCATTCGCCATTGCTGATCATGTAATGCACCCCGCCACTGCAACTCCGAGGCATACCGTTGACCGAACATCAGCTGAGCCTGCCCGTCAAAAGCCAGCTCCCCCGCAGAATCTGTCCAGGACAATGCACCGGCAAACCGCGTAGCATCAGCAACCGCACCCAGCCATGCCGACAAGTCATCGGCATGTACATCATCCCAGCGCAATTCGCCCTGCATCACCCCATGCTCAATCGCAGCCACGCCGAAAGCCTGCACCCTGCCACCTGCCAGCCGTGCCGATAACTGCCAGTGTGATTCACCACCATATTCATCAGCCAGGGCGTGCAGGGAATGCAATTGCAGGGAACGCCCGGTCCGATCCAGCACAATGTCGCCATCCACCTGCCAGCGGTGAATACGAAATACACCAATATCCGGCAATACATCACGCCAGACATCAATCCGGCGGGAATCGTACACATGCATGTCCAGCCCGCGGATACGCAATTCATAAATATCAGGTATTTCGCCTGCCAGTGCAGCGGGTCCTGTTTTCATCAGCACCGAATCGATATGAATCCTCATATCATCACACTGCAACACGACATCATCCATACTCAGGGCATTGCGTAATAAACGATAGCGCACATTGCTGACCTTGAACCCTGCCTGATCCGCCCAGCGACTCAGAACCTGCTCCGCCTGCGTCTGCGTCTCCACCTGAATAGCAAAATGCAGCCCAACCAACGCAAACAACATCATGCCGCATAAAGCCAGATACCACCTGGCCTGCAGCGGCATCGTGCCGACCGGATGCAGAAACAAACGTTTGTTCAGCATCGGCCCTCAGCCATCACCCAATAACAACTTGTTCACCACAGCACTGTCTTCCAGTGTGGAAATGTCCTGCGTGATCTGGCGCCCTGCCGCAATATCGCGCAGCAGGCGACGCATGATCTTGCCGGAACGGGTTTTCGGCAGTGCCTCGGCAAATCGAATGTCATCCGGCCTGGCAATAGCACCAATTTCCGCAGCCACATGTTCACGCAACTGCTGCTTTAACCCCTCTTCTGCCTCGCCTTTCAATACGACAAACGCGCAAATAGCTTCACCCTTGATATCGTCCGGCCGGCCAACCACGGCAGCCTCAGCCACAGCAGCATGCGATACCAGCGCCGATTCAATTTCCATGGTGCCCAGACGATGACCGGAAACATTCAGCACATCGTCCACACGCCCCATAATCCAGCAATAGCCATCCTCATCCCTGCGTGCGCCATCGCCGGCAAAATAGAAACGCCCGTCAAACTTGCGCCAGTAGGTATCAACATAACGTTGCTCATCACCCCAGATACCCCGCAACATCGACGGCCATGGCTGTCGAATCACCAGCAGGCCGCCACCTTCCCGAACACTCACACCGTGACTGTCGACCACATCGGCATCAATGCCCGGCAATGGCAGGGTTGCCGAACCCGGCCTGGTCGGGGTGGCAAACGGCAATGGCGCAATCATGTGACCGCCCGTTTCCGTCTGCCACCAGGTATCCACAATCGGGCAGCGCCGCTGGCCGATCTCTTTATAATACCACATCCAGGCCTCCGGGTTAATCGGCTCACCGACCGTGCCCAGCACACGCAGCGTCGAAAGATCATAACGGGCTGGCCATGCATCACCGGCCTTGATCAGGGCGCGAATGGCCGTCGGAGCCGTATAGAAAATGCTAACCTGATGATCCTGACAGATTTTCCACAAACGCCCCGCATCCGGGTAGGTCGGCACACCCTCATACATCAATGTCGTACCACCGCAAGCCAGCGGCCCATAGACGGAATAGGTATGGCCGGTAATCCAGCCAATATCGGCCGTACACCAAAACACATCCTGTTGCGGCCTGAAATCAAATGTCCACAGCATCGTCAGACGCGCCCATAACAGATAGCCACCGGTCGTATGCAGAATGCCTTTGGGTTTACCCGTGGAACCGGAGGTATATAATATGAATAGTGGATGCTCAGCGCCGAGCACGGCTGGCACACAGACATCCGGCTCGACCTGCAAAGCCTCATACCAGTCAATATCGCGTCCCTGATTCCAGGCAATCTCGTTATCACCACGCCGAACCACCAGCACATGACGTACGCTACGCCCGCCCTGCTCCAGTGCCTGATCCACTCGCCCTTTCAGTGCATGCACCGCACCGCGCCGCCAGCCACCATCCGCTGTAAGCACCAGCTTTGCTTCGGTATCCTCAATACGATCTCTTAAAGCCTGTGCGGAAAAGGCTCCGAACACCACCGAATGCACCGCACCAATACGCGTACAGGCAAGCATCGCCACGGCCGCCTCAGGAATCATCGGCATATAGATAATCACCCGGTCGCCAGCCTCGATGCCAAGCTGTTTCAGCGCATTAGCCGCCCGACACACCTCGGATAACAGTTCACGGTAACTGATGCGCCGCACATCACCCGGTTCACCCTCCCAGACAATGGCCGTGCGCTCACCATGGCCGGCAGCCACATGCCGATCCAGACAGTTTTCCGATACATTCAGACAGCCATCCTCAAACCATGTGAAAAACGGCGGTCGCTCCCGGTTCAGAACCCGTGTAAACGGTTTTTGCCATTGCAAATGTTCCAGTGCCAGCTCTCGCCAGGTGCCGTCGGCATCGACAGCAAAACGCTCACACCATTGCCGATAATCGGCAAACGAAGCAATGTTCGCCTCCTCATCACGGGGTGGATCAAATTTTCTCTGCTCATGCAGCACACTGGTAATCATCTCATCCATATCCGCCTCCACATCCGTCGTGGCCAAGATTCCTATCAGAAGCGACGGCATTGCTCAACCTTCCCGACAGGTTAGTATCCTGACCATGGATGCCACCATTGCTGTTATTCAAACTACACTCAACGATCGAAAAACAGCCGAACAGCTAGCCCACGCCATGGTTGAAAATGGCATGGCAGCCTGTGTACAGATTTATCCAGACATCACATCCGTGTACCGCTGGCAGGGCACATGTGAAAGCGGCGTGGAAATCCTGCTGACCATCAAGACATCTGTAGCAAAAGAGGCCGCATTGTGTGACTGGCTGCAACAAACACACCCTTATGAACTGCCGGAAATCATTACGCGTCACGCACGCACCACTGCTGCTTATGCCGCATGGGTCGATGCGGGAACATCCTGTCAATCAGACCAATGACGTATAACCATCACAGGAGCATCTCTTGATTGAAGTCACTTTTGCCGGCGCCCTGCTGGCTGGCCTGCTATCCTTTCTCTCTCCTTGCGTACTGCCACTGGTGCCGGCATATCTTTCCTATATCTCCGGCGTATCGGTCAACGAACTTCGGCAGGCCGATCATGGCAAAACCCGCAAGCGGGCCATCATCCAGTCATTATGGTTTATCGCCGGTTTCAGCCTGGTGTTTATCGCATTGGGGGCCTCGGCCTCGCTGATCGGTCAGTGGCTGCTCAGCCACCTGTCTCTGCTGGCCAAGGTGGCCGGCATCATTATCTTTGTGTTTGGTCTGCACTACACCGGCATCATCCGTATCCCGCTGCTGATGATGGATGCACATTTTGAAACCTCGGGCATTAATGCCAAACACGGCATCGGTGCCATGGTGCTGGGCGCCGCCTTTGCTTTCGGCTGGACCCCCTGCGTCGGCCCGATTCTCGGCGCCATTCTGGCCATTGCCGGCGTACAGGCCGAACTGATGCACGGTATCGCCCTGCTGGCCGTCTATTCGCTGGGGCTGGGCATCCCGTTCCTGCTTGCCGCCCTGACCACGGATGCCTTTCTGCGCTGGTCCCAGCGCTTTAAATCACACCTGAATACCGTTGAACGCCTGTCGGGCATATTGCTGATGCTCGTCGGCATCATGATTTTCCTGGGCAGTTTCAGCATCGTTTCGGCATGGTTGATCGAATGGTTCCCCTCTCTGGCATCCATCGAAGAGCTGGCCGCCCCCTGAAGCAAAAAGCCCTGCCGTTGTTGAGCGAATTACTCACATACCTGCAAAACCGCCATGAGCTCAGAACTGATACTGATCGCTGTTCACATGGCGCATGCCTTAAACAGTCGTCCCTGAATAATTCATTTTCACACTGATCTTAGCAATCGGCAGGTGGTC
>CAZTGM010000063.1:0-7729 GCA_964613235.1 uncultured Zetaproteobacteria bacterium
GATCTCACCACCAACAAAATGGAAGCCTCGAAATGACGGTTGATCGAGGTCCCCACAAATATATAATCTCTAATCTACATTTAATTGCTCGTCAGGGGGATGAAAATCAAGAGGGTTTGCCGTGTTTGATGCAGGGGTTGATTCGCATAGATAATTTGCTGTGCCGGGAAATGTTGAATCAGACTTTGCCTGATCCCGCCGGCATCGGTATGCTGCGCCATCCCTTTTTCAGGGGTATCCGGAGGTAGTCAATGTTGCCACGTACGCATTGTGGAGATTTCAGGGTTGTACATATCGATCAGCAGGCGCGCCTGTGCGGCTGGGTGGAAACCAACCGCGATCATGGCGGTGTCATTTTTCTTGATGTGCGTGACCGAAGCGGCCTGGTGCAGGTCGTCGTACATCCGGATACCGAGCAGGAGCATGCGTTGGCGCACAGCTTGCGGCAGCAGGATGTCATTGAAGTAACCGGGGTTGTTATCGCGCGTTCGCCGGAAACGGTGAACAACAAGCTGGCCTCCGGTGGTGTCGAGGTAAAGGCCAGTGCGATCAAGGTGCTGAACCGCTCGGAAACACCACCGTTTCCGATTGAGGATGATTGCGAAACAGGTGAGCAACATCGCCTCGAATATCGTTATCTGGATTTGCGGCGGGCCAAAATGCAAAACCTGATGGTGTTGCGTCATCGCGTTGTACATGCGGCACGTAATTATCTCGACAATCTCGGTTTTCTGGATATCGAAACGCCGATCCTGAACAAATCCACACCGGAGGGTGCGCGCGACTATCTGGTTCCTTCGCGTGTCTATCCGGGGTCATTTTTTGCCCTGCCGCAGAGTCCGCAGATTTTCAAACAGCTGTTGATGGTTGCCGGCATGGATCGCTATTATCAGATTGCACGCTGTTTCCGCGATGAGGATCTGCGTGCCGATCGTCAGCCGGAATTCACGCAGGTGGATCTGGAAATGTCGTTTGTTGAACAGGATGATGTCATGGCTGCTGCAGAAGGGCTGTTACGTGCCATGTTTGAGGCAGGAGTCGGCATTCATCTGCCGGAAGTGTTTCCACGCATGACTTATACCGAAGCCATGGACAAATACGGGCTGGATCGGCCGGACATCCGTTTTAGCCTGGAACATGTGAATATTACCGATTTGATGCTGCGGGTGGATTTCAAGGTGTTCCGCGAGCCGGCAGAAAAGGGTGGTCTGGTCAAGGTCATGCGCGTGCCAGGTGGCGGCGCATTAAGCCGGAAACAGATCGACGATTATACGAAGTTCGTATCGGTGTATGGCGCCAAAGGTCTGGCCTGGATCAAGGTGAACGATCGCAACAATCTGCCGGAAGGTTTGCAATCGCCGATTGTCAAATTCCTGCCCGAGGATGTGCTGTGCGATATTCTGACGCGCTGCGAGGCCGAAGACGGTGATGTACTGTTTTTCGGTGCCGGCGATGCCCGCATTGTCAACGATGCTCTGGGGCATTTGCGCGTGAAGGTGGCGCATGATATGGGACTGATCGCAGACAATGATCACCGCTTTGTCTGGATTGTGGATTTCCCGATGTTCGCGTGGAATGCGGATGAAAAGAAGCTGGATGCGCTGCATCATCCGTTTACTGCGCCTTATGCAGAAGATCTCGAATTGCTGGAAAGTGATCCGCTGGCTATGCGTTCACAGGCCTATGATCTGGTCTGGAACGGTACCGAAATCGGTGGTGGTTCTATTCGTATTCACCAGCCGGAAGTGCAGGCCAGGGTGTTTCATGCACTGGGTATTTCCGATGAGGAAGCTGAAACGAAATTCGGCTTTTTGGTGACGGCGCTGAAATATGGTGCACCACCACATGGCGGACTGGCCTTTGGTCTGGATCGTATTCTGGCGCTGATGGCCAATGTTGATTCCATTCGCGATGTGATTGCTTTCCCGAAAACACAGAAAGCAGCCGATCTGATGTGCGATGCGCCGGGCGAAGTGGCCGAGGCGCAGCTCAAGGAACTGGGGTTGAGAATCCGCAAAAACGCATTGGTTTCGTAGGCAACAGACCTTTGACAAGCAGGCCTGACCGGCCGATCATACAAGGCATGCGATTTATCTTGATAGCCGCGCTGTTTGCATTGATCTCCTGCACCCATCCGCCAACGCAGGAGATGGCCAATGCGCGTTCGGCTATTCAGACAGCCAGGGCTTTGCCAGGCGAGCAGCCGCAGGCAACGGAAGCGTTGCGCGATGCTGAGCAGCAGCTGGATATGGCCAGTCAGGCGATCCGCGAAAAGGATTTTACGCTGGCGCGGGAAAAAGCACTTGCAGCCAAGCACAGCGCCCGACGGGCAGCAAAAATCAAGCAACAAAAAACGAATCATCAGTAATACGAGAGGTTGAATCATGGCATTCGATAAAATCCAGGTACCCGAGCAGGGCGAGAAAATCACAATGGGTGAAGATGGGAAGTTGCAGGTGCCGGACCAGCCGATTGTTGCCTTTATCGAGGGCGATGGCATTGGACCGGATATCTGGAAGGCAAGCCGGCATATTCTGGATTCAGCAGTCGAGAAGGCTTATGGTGGCAGGCGCAAGCTGGCCTGGATGGAAGTATTTGCCGGTGAGAAAGCGTGGAATATGTTCGGTAAGAGCGATGAGAGCTGGTTGCCGCAGGAAACGCTGGATGCATTTTCAGAGTATCTGATTGGTTTGAAAGGGCCACTGACCACGCCGATTGGCGGTGGTATCACATCGCTGAATGTGGCATTGCGGCAAAAGCTGGATCTGTATGTGTGCCTGCGTCCGGTGCGTTATTTTGAAGGAGTGCCTAGCCCGGTCAAACGGCCTGAGGATGTGAATATGGTGATTTTCCGTGAAAACACGGAAGACATCTATGCCGGTATTGAATGGCCGGAGGGTTCGGATGAAGTGCGCAAGCTGCGCGATTTTCTGATGAATGAAATGGGTGTGAACAAGATTCGGTTTCCTGAAACCTGTGGTCTGGGCGTCAAGCCAGTATCACGCGAGGGAACCGAACGTCTGGTACGCGCAGCCATTGAATATGCCATTGATAACGATTTGCCTTCAGTGACGCTGGTACACAAAGGCAATATTATGAAATACACCGAAGGCGCGTTCCGCAACTGGGGTTATGAGCTGGCCAAACGCGAATTTGATGCAAAGGAAATCGATGGCGGACCATGGTGCCAGTTGCCCAATGGCATTATTATCAAGGATGCCATTGCGGATATTGCGCTGCAGCAGGTATTGACCCGTGCCAGTGAATTTTCAGTGATTGCCACGCTAAATCTGAATGGTGATTACCTGTCCGATGCGCTGGCTGCGCAGGTTGGTGGCATTGGCATTGCGCCGGGCGCCAATATCAACTATGAAACTGGCCATGCCATTTTCGAGGCCACGCATGGTACGGCACCCAAATATGCGGGCAAGAACATGGTCAACCCTTCTTCAGTTACTTTGTCCGGTGCCATGATGTTGCGCTATATAGGTTGGGGTGAGGCCGCTGATCTTATCGAGCAAGGTATCGGCGGTGCGATTTCGGCCAAGACGGTGACCTATGATTTCCACCGTCTGATGGAAGGTGCTACCAAGCTGACCACGTCCCAGTTTGCCGATGCCGTTGTCGCCCATATGGATGGCGATGCGACCGCATCCGAGGAAGAGGAAGCCAACCAGTACGACCAGCTGGCGGCCCGTTTTAAGGAGCTGTTTGAAGCGGGTGCGGAGAAAACCAACGAATTTGCCAAGATAGCCATGGAAAAGGCACGTGAGCAGCTGACGGCTGCCGGTGCATTCAGTGAAGAGCAGGGCAAGCGTCTGAAGGTATTTCTGGAGCGTGATTTTGCACATATGGCTTCTTCATTCGGCGACGAGGCTGCTGAAAAACTGAATCCTTCCCGTCTGGGGGTGGGGGCGATGGCTTCACTGGCCTCCATGTTGCGGGCCGCCGGGGAGGTGTTGTCATCGGTAGCGGAAAAAGCGGATCAGGCCTTAAGTTGTCGCTCGGGTGAGATCACCAGTGCGGGCACGCTGACCTGCATTGCCTGTGGGCATGAGATTCATCTGAAGAAAACCGGTCGTGTGCCACCGTGTCCGAAATGCCATGCGACGGAGTATCGCAAGAGTTATTAATGCACTTATATCATCGCTACGGCCTGTTTTTATGGTTGTTGCTGCCATTCACGGCACAGGCAGGTCTTTTCGATGATGTGCTGGACTCGCTGAATGATACGGCGGGGAGCATGGCCTCTCCTGCCGCATCAGCGCTTTCTGATCAGGATATCGTCGCAGGCATAAAACAGGCTTTGCAGGAAGGCGCCAAACGTGCAGTCAAGCACATTGCCAGGCCGGATGGTTACTGGAAAAATGTGGATATCCGCATTTCGTTACCGGATCAATGGCAGCAAGCAGCGAAGCTTATGCGTCAGGCGGGTATGGGATCGTATGTTGATGACCTTGAATTGCGTATGAACAGGGCGGCCGAGGCATCGGCTCCCAAAGCCAGGTCAATTTTTACGGACGCAGTCAAGGCAATGACGTTTGATGATGTACGTTCCATATGGCAAGGGCCGGACGATGCGGCAACGCGCTATTTTGAGAAAAAGACACACAAGAAATTAACAGCAGCTTTTTCTCCGGTTGTACATCAGGAACTTGAACGTTCCGGCGCAGTGCAATCATGGCGACGTTTTTCTCAGGGCTATGCCAGTTTGCCACTGGTTGGCGACTATCTGAATGACGACCTTGATGCCTATGTGACCGACAAGGCATTGCAGGGCTTGTTTCTGATGCTGGGCAGGGAAGAAGCAAAGGTTCGCCACGATCCTGCTGCGCGCACAACGGAACTTCTGCGAAAGGTGTTTCAGTAGCTTTAGATCACCTTGGAAAAATTCGAGTCGCCTTTCTTTTTCTGCAAATATTCATCGAAGGCCATGGCGATATTGCGGATGAGCAAGCGGCCAGCTGGTAATACGTGCAGCGAATCGGGCTGCAATTCGACCAGACCATCGGCGGCAAATTCTTCCAGGTCACTTAAGGCATCAGCGAAATGCTCTCGAAACGAGATGCCGAATCGTTGCTCAAACCAGCCGAAGTCCAGTGCGAAATCGCACATCAGGCGCATGATGACATGGCGGCGCAGATGATCTTCATCGGACAGGATATAGCCCCGGAATACGGGGAATTGACCTGCTTCAATGGCTTCAGTATAGGCAGCCATATCTTTCTGATTCTGGAAGAAGGCGCCACCGACATAGCCGATGGAAGTTACGCCCAGACCAATCAGATCGCAGTCGGCCATGGTCGAGTAGCCCTGGAAATTGCGATATAATTTGCCCTGTTGTTGGGCGGTGGTCAGCTCGTCGTCCGGTTTGGCAAAGTGATCCATGCCAATAAACACATAACCGGCATCGAGCAACTTGTTGATGCTGTGTTCGAGAATATTCAGTTTTTCCTGTGGGCTCGGAAGGTCCCCCTCATCGATACGGCGTTGCGGCATGAACATATGCGGCAGATGTGCATAATTGAACAGCGCGATACGGTCCGGCGAGAAATCGATGATCGTATCCAGCGTGCGATCAAAGGTTTCCACTGTCTGGTGGGGCAGGCCGTACATCAGGTCGATATTGATGGACTGGAAGCCCTGTTCCCGTGCCTCGTTGAGTACGCGTAATGTTTCTTCTTTGGACTGAATGCGATTCACTGCCTTTTGTACAGTCGGATCGAAATCCTGTACGCCCATGCTCATGCGGTTGAAGCCGACTTCGCGCAGCACGGCAACGGTCTGTTCATTGCATTCGCGCGGATCGATTTCAATGCTGAATTCGCCTTCATCATCGGCGGCGAAATCGAAACGCTGTTTCAGTTTATCCATCAGTGTGCGAATTTGTTCATCATTCAGAAATGTTGGCGTGCCACCACCAAAATGTAGTTGCGTGACCTTGCGACCGACATGCTGTTCATCATGCCCCATGCTATCGGCAACCAGATCGATTTCCCGGCATAGCAGTTCAAGATAGGGCACGGCGCGTTCGTATTGTTTGGTGACGATTTTGTTGCAGCCGCAGTAATAGCAAACCGTATTGCAGAACGGGATATGCACATACAGCGACAAGGGTGCAGGGTCAGTAGCTACCCTGGCCAGCGTTTGCGTATATTCGGTGGCACCCACGCCTGTATGGAACATGGGTGCTGTCGGGTAAGAGGTGTAGCGCGGGCCTGCCTTGTCGTATTTCCGGATCAGCTCCAGGTTGAAAAGATCAGCGCCTCCCAAACGGGAGGCGCCGGAATCGGAAGTCGAGTCAGTCATCAGTTCTTGTATGCCCTCATGTAAGCAATGATATCCTGAATATCGTCGGAAGAAAGTTTCTCCACTTTCTTGCCCGCGCGGTCGACATGGCGGCCATGACGAATGCGCAGGTCAAGCAGACGATCATCCAGATCGGCAATGGTACGGTTGGCGGCAGCATTGCCAATCAGTTTGATATGTGCCGGTGTGGCGTGGCACTTGCTGCAGTTCTGTTCAAATAGTTGCTTGCCTTTGGCCGGGTTGGCCATGTAACGGAGGGAATAGACATAATTGGCGATATCCGCGATGTCCTCGTTGCTCAGCTGATGGCGTTTGCTGGTCATCAGCGTGCCGGGGCGACCATAGCGCATGGTATGTACGATTTCTTTCAGACTAAGCTTGGTGTAAACGAGGTTTTTGGCACCTACACCGGTGACGGCACGACCGTCAACACCATGACAGGATGAACATACTTCTTTGAAGCGTTTTTTACCATTGGCCAGGTCAGGTTTGTAATCGAAGGTTTTGATATAATCGATAACGGCTTCGATTTCCAGTGCATCGAGTGAATATTTTTTCGGTGTCATGGCTGTGCCTTTTACACCATAGGTGATAATGCGGCGCAATTCATCGCGGCTGACATACTGGGCAATAGCGCGATGATTACGAGCCGGAAACGGTTTCAGTTTCTTGCCATAGTCACTGACCTCACCACTTTTGCCATGACACATGGCACAATTGGCTTCATAAAGGGCCTTGCCATCCAGTGTTTTGGCTGCAGATGCCGGCATTGACGATGAAAGAAATGCCATGACACAAACTGCAGCCAGGGCGATATTTGAAAATTTGATTGTTCGCATAGACTCTCCTCCCGTAACGCAAGTGCTAACCTGAATGATAGGTAAATTCAAGCAGGCCATTAAAGCGTATATCGGCGCTGTTGCCAATATAACAGACGGGGCTTTTGCTTCCCCTTAAAAGTCTCGTCTGTGCCAATATATCATCAGCATTTGCTGCAGCCCCGCAGGCCAACTATTCACCACAGGAAAAGCAGGGGCAAGGTTTAATTGCCATGCTGGGATACAAGATAGCTGACAACTGCGTCAATTTCTTCCTCGCTCAGCTTGGAGCTGAATTTCGGCATGGATTTGCGACCATCGGTGATTGTGGTTTTCAGTACGGCCGCATCCGTATTCATATCCTTCACGGCAGGTCCGACTTTTTTGCGATTAATGGCGTGGCACATCTTGCATTTCTTGCTGAATACCTTGGCACCATCAACTTCGGCCATGGCTGGTTGTGCGGCGAGCCCCATGACTGCGGTTGCAATGGCCATTAAAACGGTTTTTTTCATGATCAGACCTCCATTCCTTTGTTTTTTCCAAGCTACTAGCTTCATGCTAGTTCTTGCTCACCGCTTTGTCAGCAGTAAAACATTCCT
>CAZTGM010000064.1:0-7622 GCA_964613235.1 uncultured Zetaproteobacteria bacterium
TCCGGCAACATGCCGCAACGCTGCATGTCATACAGCACTTCAAAGGCCATATACGGGTTGATGGCTTCTGCCCCATAACCGGCGAGTGTGGCAAAATGATGAACTTCGCGAGCCGTGCCGGCTTCGACGACGAGACCGGTTTCCGTACGTAGACCCTGACGGATCAGATGCTGATGCACGGCGGAGGTGGCCAGCAGTGACGGAATGGCCACATGATCGGCATCCACGCCGCGGTCAGACAGGATGATGATGTTATAGTGTTCATTAACGGCCTGTTCAGCTGATGCACACAGCTTGTCAATGGCTGCTTTCATGCCGGCAGCGCCTTCGCTGACCGGGTAGCACATGGACAGGGTGATCGTGCGGAACTTGCCGTCGGTGATCTGGTCGATATGGCGGATTTTCTCCAGATCGACATTGCCGAGGATCGGTTGATGTACTTCCAGACGCAGGTGCGGATCGGTTTCGTTCAGGCCCAGCAGGTTCGGGCGTGGCCCGATGATGGAGGTCAGGCTCATGACCATTTCCTCACGGATCGGATCGATCGGAGGGTTGGTTACCTGGGCGAACAACTGGCGGAAATAATTGCTCAGATGGCGTGGTCGGTCGGAGAGTACAGCCAGCGGATTGTCATTACCCATCGAACCAATGGCTTCCTGGCCGGATATGGCCATGGGCGCCATCAGGAAATTGAGGTCCTCCTGCGAATAGCCATAGGCCTTCATGCGATGCAGCAGAGTGTCGTGATTGGGGGGCATGGTCGGAATTTCTTCCGGAAGGTCTTCCAGCTGAATCTGGGTTTCGGCCAGAATTTTGCGATAGGGCCGGGCCGTGGCCAGCTGGTGTTTGATTTCCTCATCGTCGATAATGCGACCTTCTTCCAGATCGATGAGCAGCATCTTGCCCGGTTGTAGGCGCCATTTCTTGATGATTTTTTCTTCCGGAATATCGAGTACGCCCATTTCGGAAGCGCCGACAACCAGGTCGTCATCGGTGATCAGATAACGCGCCGGACGCAGGCCATTACGATCCAGTGTGGCACCAATCTGACGGCCATCGGTGAAGGCTACGGCCGCCGGACCGTCCCATGGCTCCATCAGCGCGGCATAGTGTTCATAGAATGCCTTGCGTTCGTCATCCATTAACGTGTTGCCGGCCCAAGCCTCGGGAATCATCAGCATGGCCGCCTGGGCCAGGCTGTAGCCGCCCATGTATAGCAGTTCCAGGGCATTGTCGAAACAGGCCGTATCGGATTGTCCTTCGTTGATGATCGGCCACAATCGCTTGAGATCTTCGCCGAGAATATCGGAATGCATGGAGTGACGGCGTGCGTTCATCCAGTTGATATTGCCGCGTACGGTATTGATTTCACCGTTGTGGGCAACCATGCGGAACGGATGTGCCAGTTCCCATGCCGGGAAGGTATTGGTGGAGAAGCGCTGATGCACCAGTGCCAGCGCGCTGGTGAATGCAGGGTCGGTCAGGTCAGCATAGTACAATGATACCTGATGGGACAGGAACATGCCTTTGTAGACGATCGTACGACTGGACATGGATGGAATATAGAACGTGGCCGAATCGACGAAGCCGAGCTTGCCAACACGACCATTGATAATCTTGCGGGTGACAAACAGTTTGCGCTCGAAGGCTTCGCTGTCCATATTGCCGCGTCCGATAAATACCTGCTCGATAACGGGTTCGCAATTGATAACGCTTTGCGGCAGATCGGCTTTGACTGCATCTGTCGGCACTGTGCGCCAGCCCAGCACCTGATTGCCTTCTTCACTGATGGTTTGCTCGATGATGGCCTTGCAGGTGTTGCGGTGGCCTTCATCCCTGGGGAAGAAAATCATGCCCACGCCATATTCGCCGATAGCCGGCAGGCCGATGCCGAGATCGGCAGCGATGGCCTGGAAGAAATCATGTGGCAACTGGGTCAGAATGCCGGCGCCATCGCCTTCGCGAGGATCGGCACCCGAGGCGCCGCGATGGGTCAGGCGATTGAGAATCTCCAGGCCCTGTTGCACAATGGCGTGACTCTTCCGGTTTTTGATATGCGCCACAAAGCCGACACCGCAGGCATCGTGTTCGTGCTGTGGATCGTACATTCCCTGTTTGAGTGGCAAGCGCATCTGACTCATTCCAATTTCCCCGAATGTTTCATTTCCCTGAAAGAAAAAACGCGTCTGCAATCGCCTTCTTTCAAAGGGTGGGGGAATCTAGCGAAAAGGTGCGCGTTGCTCCAGTCCGATGTTACGGTATGTGCCTGTGCTTTGGTCGTTTAGCCAGCAGCGGATCGCAGCAGGCGCGCGGGCAGGAAAGGCAGGCCGCTGATCAGCGCCATCAGCAGTGCTGCCAAATAAGGCAGTATCAATACGCCCAACAGCAGCAGCCAGGCCAGCAAATCCACATCGAGTGCCGGTCCATGCAGGCTCAGGCCGATCAGGCCCAGTATCAGGCCGGTGAGCAGCATGATTTCCTCGAGCGCGAAACGTAACGCATGTTGCCAGGAGACGGCCTGCGCCTGTTTGGGTGTGCGCAGCATATGCCTGTCTGCACGAAAGTGTTCAATTAGCGCATGTGCCGTGATATGCAATAGCGACAACCGGGCCAGCACGGCGGCTGCGGAGGCCGGAATGGAGGCCTGCACCTCACTTCGCAGATGATGAATCTGGAAAGCTATTTTCAGTAGCAATGGCAGCGAGAACAGCACCGCAATATAAAACGGTGGTGGCAGTAGCAGTGAAGGCATCAATATCAACATGGTCGACCATGCCAGCACGGCCAGAGTGGTGGCTACAATCAGACTATCATTCAGCCAAGGCAACAGCGCTAACAGTAACTGCCATTGTCCGCGCCATCCGCTGTTGCCATGGCGACGTACCATGTCGATGGTACCGCGACTCCAGCGGAAACGCTGCTGTCGATAGGCGGCAAACGTATCCGGCGTCAATCCCGAGGCGTATACGGCCGGATTGTATACCACCTCATAGCCCTGTTCGCAGGCACGAATATCGAGTTCCGCATCTTCGCTGATGGCCGATGCATCCCAGCCGCCCGTTTCGTCGAGCAGGGAACGGCGGATCAGCGAGACCTTGCCATGATGCAGGATCATGTCATGCCGATCGCGTATTTTCAGGCCGGCATGGAAGATATCCCGGTATTCCGTACTGCAGATGGCTTTAAACAAATTGCGATCGGCATCACGGAAGCGCTGGGAAGCATGCACAATGGCGACGCGTTCAATCCGGAACTGTGGAACCAGGTCGTGCAGCATCTGGGGGGCGACTCTGCTGTCGGCATGGACCACGGTGATGAGTTCGGCTTCAGGATGGGTATGTTCCAGCGCCAGGTTCAGCGCACGGGCACGGAAACCGTTTAATTCCGGCTGGTGATAAAAATGTACATGTTTGCCCAGTGTCTGGCAGTGCTGCTGGACAGGTTGCCAGCATGATTCCTGCGAGCCGTGATCAATGACGATGATTTCGAAATTCGGATAATGTAATCGATTGAGCGCATCGAGTGTTTCAATAACCAGTTGTGCTGGTTCTTCATGAATGGGCAGATGAATGGATACCAACGGTGGATGATCCAGTTCCATCGGCATAATGGGCAGTTTCTTCTTTTTGCGTCGCGCCTGCAGCCAGTCACTGCCCAGCGCCACCACTATCACCATCACGGCAGCAAAGCCGATCCCCAGCATGATGGCGGCAGTAATGGCACCTGCTGTGGCCAGTGTATCGATGCCATGGATGGCGGTTTGGAACCCCAGCGCTGCGGCAGTGTAGGCAACAAGGCCGGCGATGCCGCAGCCGTGGCCGGAGAACTGGTGGCGTCGATTGACCAGAAACACCAGTGCAAGAAAGGCGATGATGATGGTTGATATTACCAGCATTGGCCAGTTGATAGCATGACTGCTGTTCCGGACCAGATACCAGCAGATTGTGATTACCAGTGTGGCGATCAGGATGATAAAATTGGCTGTCTTTTCCATCTCAGGATTCGCGTTGCATCTGCCCGGCCATGATGTGCAGGCCGAAACGGCGCGGTATGGTTTTCTGCAGTAACCAGAGCAGGTGATGACGCCATCCGGGCACACAATAGCCGCCACCATGTTGCAGGTGTTGCAGGGCATGGCGCACAATCAGTGTGGCCGGGGTGCGAAAGAAGTTTCCGGTCGCATGCGGCATGCCGGAAATGCGCCGAAAGCCGGTTGGCGACGGGCCGGGCGCCAGCGTGACGATGCGTAATTCATGTTTCAGTTCCGTACGCAACGCTTCGCTCCAGTAAGTCAGTCCGGCCTTGGCTGCGGCATAGCCGCTCATCCAGGGCAGGGGATATTCCCCGGCCAGTGAGGAAACATTAATAATGAACCCCTGCTGCGATTTCAGTTGCGGCAGCAGGGCATGGGTCAGTATCATGGGCGCTTCCAGATCGGTTCTCAGCATATTGAGCTGGTCGGCGATCGGCATACGTTCGAACGTGCCCCACAGACCGAAACCGGCATTATTCACCAGTCCGTATATGCTTTCATCCATGGATTCGAGCAGGGCATGGATGCCTTTTGCATGGCTCAGATCGGCGGTGATGCAGCGATGTCGTTGCGGTTTATTCAGCGAATGACGTATTCGTTGTAGTCGTTCTTCGTCGCGCCCATGCAGCAACAGGGAATAACCCAGTGGCTCCAGCTGACGGGCGAATTCCATGCCGAAACCGCCGGAAGCGCCGGTAATCAGGATAGAGGATGAATGCTCAGTCATCGCAGAATGCCTGCAAGTTGCGTTGTCGTTGCCGGAATGATGCGATATGCCGGATGCCATGCTTGTGCAATAGTGCCAGGCAGTCCTTCATCCCATGCCCAACCTCGCTCGGTGCATGGGCATCGGAACCATAGGCAAACGGAATACCGAGGCGCGTGGCTTCGGCCACGATGTCAGGATGTGGGTAGATTTCGCCAACCGGTTTGCGCAGACCCGCCGAACTGATTTCCAGTGCAGCACCGCTCTGTTGCACGGCCTGCAGCATCTGTTGCTGTGCTGCCATAACGCGCTCATTGTCCGATGTTGGCCGATGGCCGAATTTTTTGATCAGATCAGGATGACCGATAATATCAAACATACCCGTGGCGGCCGATTTCGCTACCAGAGTGAAATAATCGCAATAGGCATCATCAACGCTGCGTCTGTCCCATTCATCCAGCGTATCCGGATTATCAAAGCCCCAGTCAGCGATATAATGCACCGAGCCAATCACATAATCCCAGTCATAGGCAGCAATCATGTCTGCCACGTATGTTTCCGTACCGGGGTGATAGTCTGCTTCCAGACCAATGCGGATGGTGAGTTTTCCGGCAAAGGCATCGCGGCAGGCTTCGGCTTCGTGCAGATAACCATCCAGCTCTTCCCGACGCATGCGCCATGCAGCGTCGAAACCACCGGGCATCGGCGAATGGTCGGACATGCCGATTTCGGTCAGTCCGGCAGCTATAGCGGCTTCGGCATATTCGCGAATCGTACCGCAGGCATGATTGCAGCGCGGTGTATGCATATGATAATCGGGAACGGATCGAAATTTCATGCGCTTTACTATAGATGGCTCTTGCTATCCTGCAATGCGGGAACTTGGATAAAACGTTTGACAGGGAAAGTGAGTTTGGCAAACTGCGCGCCCACCAAAAATGCGCCTATAGCTCAGTTGGTAGAGTAGCGGACTTTTAATCCGTGGGTCCTAGGTTCGAGTCCTAGTGGGCGCACCATTTTTATGTTGACGTGTCGCTTCACGAACATAGTGTTCGGCGCGTCGTCCAGGTCCCCATCGTCTAGAGGCCTAGGACACCGCCCTTTCACGGCGGCAACAGGGGTTCGAATCCCCTTGGGGACGCCACCTTAACCTCAGTTATGTTCGCATAACTGGGGTTTATTTTTAGCTCGTCGCCATTCAGTTCAGCGTAGCTGATGCAAGAACGGATTATCCCTTTTCTCTTTTCGATATCAGCCTCCTTAAAATCATTTCTGTACTTTTTCAGGAAATTGATGATGGCTGCGTCTGACATATCCAGGATGCCGGACGACTGTGGTCTTGCTTGCTCCAGTTGCTCCAACAGTGCTGAACGCTCCTCTTCAAGTTGGTCCAGCTTGGCTAATAGAGGGCGCTGGTGTTTGACCTGTTGTAAAAGATTGATGATTTCCTCAACCTGTTTATCGACTTGTGAAATCGCTTTTTTGAGACGCTTGGATGCACTATCACTAGATTTGTGATTGCGCCCTATTTCAGATTGAATCGTTTCTCTTAGGTCGCGGATAGCCTCGGGAGACATGATTTTATCGAACAATATTTCGATTACGGCTTGCTCAACCGTTTCCTGTTTAATCCCGCGATTACCGCAGCGAGCATGGCAGCGATAATAGCCACCTGCTCCATCCATATTAGCACCACAGCGGCAGCGGATGATGCCCGACAGAAGGTAAGGTGTGATGCGTTTGCGCTTTCTGGATGCGCGTTCTTTCTCCCGCCGGGCCATCAGTGTTTCAGCTTCTTCATCAGTAATCATGGCTTGATGCGTATTGCGTTGAATGATCCATTCCTTACGGTCGCGATAGCGAGAGCCGCCCACATATCGACCGTCGATGCTTTCATTATGGCGGTTCCAGACCGTGTGGCCAGCGTATGTTAAGGCTGATTCCTCGACATAGATCATCGTAGTTGCAGCAGACTTGATGCCGAGATCTTGAATCAGGTGTTTACGTGCGACATTGTTGAGCCGCCCCCTGAGATAGGCTTGAATCTTATCAAATGTTTTGGGATCGGGAACAAGGCGACTCTTGGTGATCGGTTCGCCATCGCGGGTTCCTACGAGAGTCTTTTCCAGTTTATAGCCGATCGGAGCCCTGCCACCAGCACGCCAGCCCTGTTGCACATTTTCACGCATGCCACGTAGGCCATCCATTTTCGATTTCTGCGAATGAAATTCGTCGAAAATTTCCATCAAGGATTCAAGTACTGAGTCCATCAAGGGATCGGTTTTTGGAAGCTTGAGGAAATGCAGTTCAATACTGTGCTTCTTCAACAGGTGTTTGTAGAGCTGGGCATCGTATTGTCGACGGGAAAAGCGGCTGGTGTCGTAGCAATAAATCCGTTGAAAGCGACACTGCTTGGATTTTACCTCGGCCATCATGTCCTGAAATGCAGGACGATTGGCAGTCTTCGCTGATTCAACCTTGTCGACGAATTCAGCAATGATGACATCGCCTTGCTCCTGCGCATAGCGATGCAGTTCGCGTCGTTGGGATTCGACACTGACATCATGCCTGTCCTTGCTCGATCGAAGGTAAATTACTGCCCTTTTTGCCATGCGATAAATTCCTCTGCCAATTGGGAAAGCGTGATTTGGTCGATATTCGGTGGTTGTTCGATGATGACGTGCAGAGTTCTAGCCATGCGATACCTTCCTTTGCTGCTCCAGCTCAGGTTCCCAGGCTTCAAGAGGAATGCCTGCTGGTCTCCAGAAGCGCTGCTCGGAGGCTGGATGTATGGCGTGATTTCGCCATGCCGGTAATTCAGCAAATGCCTGGGGACCTCGATCAACCGTCATTTCGAGGCTTCCATTTTGTTGGTGGTGAGAT
>CAZTGM010000065.1:0-7400 GCA_964613235.1 uncultured Zetaproteobacteria bacterium
ATCTTGGATATATTTTTTAGTCGGGTCATGAAATTGTTTTTCGTCCGACCATGCGCAACAGCAAATGTTTGCTATCGATGGCGATGCCAAGGGCTGCTGGCACAGAATACAGGGTGATGACCGTGGAGAACATCAGGCCCCATGATAGTGCCAGCGCCATGGGCGCAACAAATGGGTCATGGCCGCCCCAGCCATAGGCGGTTGGCAGCAGGCCGACCACGGTGGTGATGGCTGTCAGCAATACGGCGCGCAGGCGACGTTTGCCGCTCTCGATAATGGCCTGACGCCAGGGGATGCCCTGTTGTATCTGGCGCTGGATGAATACGGCCATGACCAGCGAGGCATTGACGACAACGCCGGTCAGTGCCACAAACCCCATCATAGCCATGAACGAAATCGGCTGACCATGCAGGAAGAAGCCGATAACGATGCCGATGATGCCAAACGGGATGGCCAGCATGACCAGAATCGGATAACCGATACTGTTAAACTGAATGGCCAGAATGACGAAGATGCCGAGCAGCGCAAAGGCGAAACTGAAAATCAGACCACGTACCGATTCCTCGCTGCGCTCCTGTTCGCCACCCAGATGAAAGTGCACATGTTGTGCATCATCGGCAAGCCATTCATCGGCTCGCTGGCGTACAATGTCATTCAGTTCTTTGGAGGTTAACTGTTTCTGATCTACTTCGGCCGATACATTGATGACGCGGTTGCCATCCTTATGGCGTACGCTGTTGATGCCTTTTTGATGCTCAATATGGACAATGCGGCCCAGCGGAATCAGTCCGCCGCGCATATTGGGGATCTCCAGTTGCATCAGCGTATTGATGTCATGCTGCGCCTGTTCCGGATAACGGATGGTGACATCCACTTCTTCCTTGCCGCGTTTCAGCGTGGATACGCGCAGTCCGTCGAAAGCGGCGCGAATATGGGAAGCAACGATAGCCAGATCGATGCGTGCATAGGCAGCCAGTTTACGGTCGAGCACGATATGCATTTCAGGATCACCGGGCTCGATGTCCGATTCCACGGCATAGGCACCGGGGGTTGTTTTTAGCATATCTTCCAGGCGCTGGGCAACGCGCATCAGGGCCGGTTCATCATTACCTGTCAATTCAACCTGCAAGGCGCGGCCGACCGGCGGTCCCGGCTTTTGCATGGCGAAGCTGATATCCAGTTCGGGGAACAGCGGCGGGATTTCTTCCTTGATACGGTCCATGACCGTGTAGGCAGATACCTCGCGCTGGGTGAACGGAATTAGAATCACCCGCTCAAAGCCGAAACGATCACCCAGTTGTTTCAGCGCTTCGCGCTGGTCGGCACTGTTTTCACCGGCAACCATCGTTGTTGTTTCCAGTAATGCCGGATCGATCCGCTTGCGTACTTCCCGGTCCAGCCTGACCAGCGTATCCCAGGTTTGCTCCAGTGTGGTGCCTGTCGGCATGGTGACGCGCAGGTAGAATGTACTTTCCGCACCGGAGGGGAAAAGCTGGAATTTCATGTGGCTGGCCAGTGCCAGCGTACCGAGCAGGCCGGCAAAGGTTAGCAGAATGGTCAGGTAGCGCAGTTTGACGGCCTTCTCCAGTGTCCAGCCATAGATGCGTGTCAGCCAGATAAACAGCCAGCGCTCTTTGGGGTGCTTGTTCGGATTGGCTACATCGCGAATGTGATTGGGCAGAATAAAAATCGCTTCCAGCCAGGAAAACAGCAGCAGGATGACAACGACAATAGGAATCGAGTAGACGAACTTGCCGATAATGCCATCCATATGCATTAGTGGCAGGAAGGCGACGACAGTGGTCAGGACGGTTGCCGTGACCGGACCGATCAGTTCCGTGGTACCTGTGATAGCTGCCTGTTCGGGGCTTAAGCCTTGCTCCATATGCCAGGTCGCGTTTTCTCCGATGATGATGGCATCATCAACCATCAGGCCGAGCACCATGATAAAGCCGAACATAGTCAGCAGGTTTAGGGTGACGCCGGAAAGATAGAGCACCAGCACGCCGGAGAAGAAAATAATCGGTAATCCCCATGCTGTTGTAAAGGCGACCGACGGGCGCAGGAACAGCATCAGCGTCAATAGTACCAGAATCAGGCCGATGGCACCGTTGCTGGTCAGTACCCCCAGACGCAAGCGGGTAATCGTGGAGAAGTCGTTATAGACTCGTACCTGTACGTTTTCGCCATAGGTTTCAGGTACGGTTTTCAGATAGGCGCGCACGGCATCGACCAGCTTGATGATGTCTTTATCACCCTTTTTCAGCACGATCATATTGACGGCCGGGTCACCCTGTGCACCGACATGGCGGCTGGGCTGTTCAAGCGTTTCGGTCACTTCGGCGACATCATCCAGGTACAGTGCCTGACCCTTTTCATTGGCACGCAACACCAGCTTTGCCGCATCCTCGGCAGAGGTGAATTCGCCGGTGATACGAATAATGCTTTGCCCTTCAGCTTCTTTCAGGCGTCCGCCTGGCGCATCGATGTTCCAGCCGCGAATCAGCGTGATGATATCGTTGACCGACACACGCTGCTGCCGCATTTTTTCAGGGATTGGCACAATACGAATTTCTTCCTTGCGGTCCCCCTGTACGAACACATTGGCGACGCCGTCGATATTGCGTACGTCATCCTCAATCAGGTCGCTCAGGTGTTTGAGTTCAAGTGGTTTGAAATCACCAAAAATGGAGAATGTCAGTACCGGTGTCTGTTCGGATTTAACCTCGGTAATGGTCGGTTCGGCAGGCAGATCACTGGGCAGGTCGGCTCGATTGATGGCTTGCTGGATATCGGATACGAGACGGGAGCGATCTGTATAGTCGGGGTCTACCTCAATGGTGATCTGCATGCGGCCGAGAAAAGCCGTGGAACGGATTGCATTGATACCATCGATGCTTTTCAGCTCCCGTTCGATTGGTGTGACCAGCAGACGTTCCACTTCGCGCGGTGCAGCACCCGGATAGCCTGCACCGATAGCGATGATATCGAAATTTACGCTGGGGAATGCTTCGCGCTGGATATTCACGCCTGCGTAGATACCGGATGTCAGTAACAGCAACGATATCAGATTGACGATGAGGCCACGGCGGACGAAAAAGGCGATCAGCTGTTTCATCAGTGCGGTTGTCCGTCGACGGGTGGTTCGAATGCAATGCCGAGTGAGGTCATCAGCTGTCCCTTGGCCCAGAGGAACTGCTGTTGGGCCAGTTGTAATCTGAGCCGCTGCAATTCAGCCTGCAGTTCAGCATTGTGCAGATCACCTTCAAACTGGACCAGCGTGGCCGTATCGGTTCTGCCCTGACGGTAGCGTTCGATTTCTTCGTTGAATTTGCGCAGTTCGATTTCGGCCTGTCGCCGGGTCAGTGCCACCGTGGGTTCCAGGGTGCGAATCGCTGTGGTTGCAGCAGCCAGTTCATCCTGGATATTTTCCAGCGCCTTGTTGTTTTCGGCCAATATTCGCTGTTTTTTCAGTTCGGCATTGCGGATGGCTGCTTTTTCCCGATGCCCGAGTACGGTATCCGAGAATTCCAGCGATAATGCGGCATAATGGTCATTGATGCTGAACGTTTTCCCTGCAGCACTGCCAGCCGTGGCATCCAGCGTACGGGTGCCCAGCTCGGCCACAACATCCAGCTGTGCCTGATCTTCATCTTTGACGATGAGCAGGTCGGCTTCGGAAGCTTTTAATTGCGCTTCAAGCAGGCGTATTTCGGGGCGGGACTGACGAGCTTGCTGCAGCGCTGCAGGCAATGTTTCTGATGTATCGTCCTCGGAAACGGGAGGCAATGTAATATTCAGTGGTTTGGTGGCTGGTTGCAGCATCAGACGGTTCAGTGATGTCTGGTCGGTTTCACGTCGGGCTATTGCCTGTTGTAACTGGGTTTTGCGGGTGGCCAGCAAGGCTTCAGCCTGCAGGCGGTCGGTTTCCTCGATCAGACCGAAATCCTCGCGCTGACGTTGATAGGCGAGCAATCGTCTGGCGCGGGCAACGGCCAGTTCGGCATAGTGGATGTTCACATCGTCGAGCGCCAGTTGGTAAAACAGATTCAGGGCTGACAGGGTTAACTGATGCGCCAGTACAGCACTTTGCAGACGGCTGGCTGTATGACGTTGCTCGGCTGCTTCCAGTCCCTGGGCATAAGCCGGCAGGCCGTTGCCCTTGAGCAGAGGATGGCGATAACGCAGGTTCATCTGACTTCGGTAGGAAGGATTGATGGATGCCAGCTGGGCAGCAAAGGGCGAATTGAATAGCTGTAAGTTTCGATTGTAACTGAAGTCGACGCCGAGTGTGTCACCGAATGCAAGCGTTTTACTGGCACCGGCATTGAACTGGGCAATGCGCGTTTCGGTTGGCTGAAAGCTGCTGCTCACGGGCGTCTGATCCTGTGCAATGCCGGCACTGGCCTGGATGCGCGGATCAAGCAGGCCCTGAACGCTGTCGCTTCCGGTGGCGGCAATGGCACTGTCGATATGGCTGATGCGGAGATCCGGATGATTTCGCAGTACCTGCTCGATGACGTGTTTCAGACTGATGGTGTCTTCTGCGGCCGATGCAGGTATGGCGATGCATAGCGAGAAAACGGCTACGACACAGCATGCCAGCCGGGAAACCATCGTATGCTTTTGTCGTTGTTTCATCGCTTTGTCAGCTTCTCCCGTGCGTGATCGAGTGTTGTCAGGCAACTATCCTGACAGCCGCGATGCAGCAATGAAAGATGGGTTATTATATTGACATTGTCAACTATTGATAATATCAATATTTCTGCTACGGTTTCTGCTATGGGGCATAAAGGTCGTCATGTGCAAAAGGGGCTTGGAGCAATCATGCCATTGATTGGCTGCATGACCAGTCAGGTGCGATGCCAGGTCAGCCGTATCTGTCGACAGGCCGGCTACCCAATCACGCCCGAAGAAGCGGATATGTTGATGATTATCCGCCATTTTAATGGTATTTCTCAATCGCGACTGGCCGGCATCCTCGGTAAGGACAAGGCGGCGGTGACCCGGATGGTGAATGCACTGGTCAAAAGTGGTCTGGTTGGACGCGAGCAGGATCAGCAGGATCGGCGCATTGTGCGTGCATGCATTACCGAACAGGGTGAGCGGGCCTTCGACAGAGTCTGGCCCGAATTGAGAAAACTCAGCGATCAGGCCCTGCAAGGCTTATCTGATCAGGATGTGGTACACATTTGCCGTGTGCTGGGCATGATCAATGGCAATCTCGAGAAGCTGAACTGTCCGGACGTGTGAAACAGGCATAACGACTGCTTCCTGTCAGGGGCAACACAGCATTCAGGCGCGTTCGATATATTCGCCGGTTTCGGTATTGACCTTCACACGAGTGCCGGCTTCC
Source organism: uncultured Zetaproteobacteria bacterium (assembly GCA_964613235.1). Lineage (GTDB taxonomy): Bacteria > Pseudomonadota > Zetaproteobacteria > Mariprofundales > Mariprofundaceae > J005. Next base: position 5,357 of record CAZTGM010000065.1, read on the forward strand.
AGGTAGGGCGGAACCATGATCGATGCGCCTGTTTCCAGCTTGCCGGGTTTGTAGGAGCCTGTTGCCGTCTGGCCCTTGATAGCAGCATCGCATTCGATAACTTCGAGTACAACGGTTTGCGGCAGTTGCACATTCAGCGGGCGCTCTTCATGAAATTCGATGATAACCTGCATTTCCGGTAGCAGGTAGGGCAATGCCTGTTCAAGCATGTCCCGGCCGAGTGTAATCTGGTCGTAGGTTTCCATGTCCATGAAATGATACTGGCCGCCATCTTCGTAGAGGAACTGCATTTCGCGCTGGGATAAGGTGACGCGTTCCACGCGCTCGGTGGAATTGAAACGCTTGTTCGTTTTGTTACCTGTTTCAATGTTGCGCATTTCCACCTGCATGCAGGCAACGCCTTTACCGGGCGTGACATGCTGTGTTTTCAATACACGCCAGAGCGCACCATCAACTTCCAGAATATTTCCAACGCGGATGCTTGTGGCATTGATTTGCATACATTTGACTCCAGAAACCGTATCATCAGCCGCTTTATGACGCAGCCGCCGCAACATAGCCAGATGTTTGGGGGTCGGCAAGTCCGTTTGCAATGAAGCGATGGCGGCTGCTGCGTGTGGAGGTGATGAAACAGATGCATGATGCGCGACTGCAGCAGGTGATTGACGATTATCTGCATCAGCAACATGAACATGATAATGCTTATGCTGCAACTACGGTGTTTGAGCATCTGGTGCAGTATCTGGTACATTTTTCGGATCTGTTTCGCGACCCTGAGTTTGATGATGCCGGTGATTTCAGCGACTGGGAAGAGAATCTGGAGGAGCAAATGATGCATTTGCTCGAGGGTGATATTGAACCGGTTCACGATCTGGGTCAGATTCCGTTAAGTCGTTTGCAGACAGGGCATGTGCGTGATTTTATGGCCTGGTTTTTATTACGGGAGTCTGCCAGCAGTGACAGCATTCATGCTTATGCCGAAGAGCTGGCGCACTGGTTTGCCTATTTGCGAGACAAGGGATGCTGGACTGCCGGGCAATATCTGGACTTTTTTACCGTGCTGAACGAGGTGACGCCGGAGGCCAGTCGTGCCTCGCGTCTTGCCCGAATCCTTTATTATTATGTACGTTCAGGCAGCGCCATGTCACCGCATGCCCGCGGCAAGCGTTTCACGGCTTTTGCCGAGGGACATGCGCGGGTGCATGTGGTTGTTGATAGCGGCATTGTGTTTCATTTCGACAGTCAGCAACGGGATATCGGCCCGGTGGCATTGCCGCAGGCCATTCTGGAACTGGTGGAGCCGGGTGATGTGTTCGATGTGGAGCTGGGGCAGCGTGATGAACAATGGTATATTGTTGATATGGGGCCAGTGTATCCGGGTTGTGTTTATGTTGAGGCCGAAGAATTGCAGGGGCTGGATAAAATCTCCTGAATCCAGCGGCTGATGTGCCGGATTTCTTCCATGCACACCTGATGTTCCATCGGATAGCTGTGCCATTCCACCTGGAACCCCCATGCGGATAATTGTCGCTGCGCTGCATCGCCCAGCGCGAGCGGTACAACAGGGTCGTGTATGCCATGAGCCATGAATATAGGCATCGTTCGGGCTGCCTGAGTGATGGCATCAGGCAGGGTTTCAGGCAACAGCAAATAACCGGAAAGGGCAAGTATGCCGGCCAGCGGCTGTTCCATGCGCAAGCCGATATGCAGCGCCATGGCTGCGCCTTGCGAGAAACCGGCAAGCATGATGTTGCGTGAGGCAATGCCCTGCATTTGCTGTTGTTCGATAAGTCGCCGAATGGCGTGTGCAGAGGCATCAATGCCCCGTTGATCATGGGCAATACCAAGGTCGGTTTGCCGGATATCGTACCAGGCAGGCATGACATAGCCGCCATTGATCGTTACCGGCATGGCCGGTGCGTGCGGAAAGATAAAGCGTACAGGTATGGAGGGGTCGAGCCCCAATTGCGTCACAATTGGTTCGAAATCATGACCGTCAGCACCCAGGCCGTGTAGCCAGATGATGCAATGTTGAGGGTGCTTA
>CAZTGM010000066.1:0-6991 GCA_964613235.1 uncultured Zetaproteobacteria bacterium
ATACACGCCGCGCGGAGCTCGTCGCCCGCTGTCTGCGGTGCGACGGCCGGATGCCCGTGTAGTTTGACCGCGACCCCATCCAGATTGGCAGTCGTCGACTCGCCGTTTACAGCGGGATTGGCTATATGCTCTATGACAGCCCGCGCACCGAATGGAACATTATCGGCGGTGCCGGCTGGTTAAGTACCCGTTTTGTTTCCGTGCAGGCAGGGCAGGCCAATAGCCAGCAGACCCCCGGACTGGTCTTTGAAACTGATATCGATACGGAAATCACATCCACACTGGATTTCGAGTATCAGTACGGAATGGTTTTGATGCGCCACATTGCCGGCGGATACATCCATCATATGATTGGAACCCTGAGCAGTGATATTACCAAGTACCTTGAACTGGATGTCTCGGCAATCTGGGACAAAACCCTGAATCCGACAAGTAACAGTCAGGGAATACGGCCCAAGTCCGACGATCTTCGCCTGCTCGTGGGTGTGTCTTTCGAATTATAGGCTCGCCATCTAGGTATCGCGATACTGGCGACGTATCTCCAGAAAAGAATCCAGCTGCTCGAAAAAGATATCAACCATTTGCGGATCAAAATGCTCACCCCGCTCTTCCCGCAACAGCGTGAAAATACGGTCATCATCCCATGCTTTCTTGTAACACCGATCACTTCCCAGGGCGTCAAACACATCGGCGATAGCCGTGATCCGTCCGTAAATATGGATATCTTCACCCTTTAGCCCACGCGGATATCCCTTACCATTCCACTTCTCGTGATGCTCATAGGCCAGCGTTGCCGCCGCTTTCAGAATCGGCCGGCTGGAATGACGCAGCATTTCATAACCCAGCTCGGCATGCTTCTTCATATGATCAAATTCCTCGGCTGTCAAACGTCCCGGCTTGTTCAGAATACTGTCCGGAATACCGACCTTGCCGATATCATGCATCGGCGATGCCATCTTGATCAGTTCAGCCTCTTCCTCCGGCAACCCGTAATGCAGGGCAAACAGCTTTGAATATTCGGCCACCCGTTTGACATGATTGCCTGTTTCGCGCGAGCGCGTTTCACCGATCGCACCCATCGTGAAGACGACTTCCTTCTGCGTATCCTCAATCTCCTGATTCAGCATCCGTATCTCGGCGGTGCGCTCCAGCACCTTCCTTTCCAGCACACGGTTCTGGTCATACAGCGCCAGCTGCGTCTGTACACGAGCCCGAACCAGCGGCGGACTTACCGGCTTGGTGATATAATCCACGGCTCCCAGTTCAAAGCCGTGCGCTTCATCCTCCACTTCACTCTTTGCCGTGACAAAAATCACCGGCACACCCTTTGTCGCATCATCCGCTTTCAGCCGCCGGCAAACTTCATAGCCATCCATTTCCGGCATCATGACATCGAGTAAAATCAGGTCCGGCAATGACCTGGCACAGATTTTCAAAGCCCGCGCACCATCGGTTGCCGCCTTGACCTTATATTCATCGACCAGAATCCCGCGCAATACATCGATATTTTCCGGTGTGTCATCCACAATCAGGATGGTCTGCCTGCTCTGAGTTTCGCTCATAATCGCTCCCCGTTTTCGTCAATCAAGACTGAGCTGCATGCTTTCCACCTCTTGCTCGAACAGCTCCAGTGCCTCTTCAAAATCATACTGCCCGACTGCCTTGCCGATCGCAGCCAGCTTCATCCGCTCCGATATGCCAGGAAAACGTTCGCATATCTGTTCCAGATATTCGGCAGCATCAGTATCATCATCCAGCAGTAACTCACGCAAGGTACATAACATCGGTCGCAAGGCATCCAGGTCGATATCCGACCCCTCATCAGCCTCGTCCCCCTTGGTCTGTTGCAAGGCATCAATACCCTGCAGCACCTGCTTCAATGCCTCCGACAGTGCGGCATACAATGATGCTTCCCCGTCGCCGCCATCCTTCAATGCCTGCTCCATGGCCAAAGCCTGTTGCTGCAATCGGCTGGCCCCGATATTACCGGCCACACCCTTTAGCGTATGTGCAAGACGTACGGCCGTCTCCTGGTCACCGTCGGCCATGGCTGCCCGAATCCTCTCCGGTGCATCACGCTGGCTATCTGCAAATTTCAGCAAAATATTGCGATACAGTTTCCGGTTACCGCCAACCCGCCGAATGCCATTCTCGATATCAATACCCGGCAGCGCCGGCAACTCAACCACCTCCTCCGCGACTGCCGGCTGTACTGCCGAATCTTCCGCCGGTTCAGCAGCGGTAATCCAACGGTTCAGCGTTCCAAACAACTCATTAAGCTCGATCGGTTTGGCAATGTGATCATTCATGCCTGCTTCCAGACAGGCCTCTCGATCACCGGCCATCGCGTTGGCTGTCATCGCAATAATCGGCAGATCACGGAAACGTTCCTGCTCACGAATCATGCGTGTCGCTTCAATACCGCCCATCACCGGCATCTGCAAATCCATCAGCACACCGTCAAAAGCCCCCTGCATCACCATTTCCACGGCCTCCCGGCCATTATTGGCGATTGTGACACGCAGTCCTGCTTTCTCCAGCAGCTCGCAGGCCACCTGCTGATTGATTTCGTTATCCTCAACCAGCAACAGGTGCGCGCCCCGCACATGCGGCTCCACTGTCGCGATGGGCCCCTGCTCCAGGAACTCCTTATCCCGAACCTTGCCGAATGCCAGCATGATCGCATCGAACAGACTGGACTGCTGCACCGGCTTGGCCAGATAACCATCCAGTTCTTCCTGTTCAATCAACTCCATCAATTCACTGCGCCCATAGCCAGAGATCATGATAATACCGGGCATCGTTGACAGCGACATGGCGCGAATAAGTCGACTGGCTTCAATGCCGTCCATGCCCGGCATCTGCCAGTCCATCAACACCAGCTGATATGGTTGGTTGTCTGCATCAGCCCGTCCCAAAGCCTCCAGTGCCTCGGTTGCAGAAGTCACCTCATCATGTGCAAAATCGAATGCGTCCAGAAATCCGGCCAGTACCTCCCGTGCTGTCGCATTATCATCCACAACCAATACACGCAAATCCTGCAGGTCTTCCGGAAAGATCAGTGCCTTGCGACGAATTTCCCGTCCACGCCCGAAACAGGCTGTGAAATAAAACCGGCTGCCCTTGCCCGGTTCTGATTCGACACCAATCTCTCCCCCCATCATCTCCACCAGCCGCTTGCAAATGGTCAGGCCCAGACCTGTACCGCCATATTTTCGAGTCGTCGAACTGTCGGCCTGGGAAAACGGACGGAACAGTTTTTCCATCTGTGCCTCATTCATGCCGATGCCCGTGTCCCGCACCTCAAAACGCAGACATACCTGATCTTCTATCGGTTCCAGTTCATTGATATGAATCGTGATCTCACCTGACTCGGTGAATTTCAGGGCATTATTATTCAGGTTGACCAGCACCTGTCCCAGGCGCAACGGATCACCGACCAGTGCCGAGGGGAGTCTCGGCTGGGCAGCAATGAGAAACTCAAGCCCCTTGTCGCTGGCTTTCAGGGCTATCATATTGGCTACATTGTCCAGCACCTCATGCAAATCGAATTCCACAGACTCCATGGTCAGCTTGCCAGCCTCGATCTTGGAGAAATCCAGAATATCATTGATAATGCCTAACAGTGCACGCGATGAACGATCAATCTTGATCAGGTAATCCCGTTGCTTGGGCGTCAGTTCTGTCATCAGCGCCAGCTGGCAGAGGCCCATGATGGCATTCATTGGCGTGCGTATTTCATGCGACATGTTGGCCAGAAACTCGGACTTAGCGCGGGTCGCCTCTTCAGCTTTTTTCTTGGCCTCCAGCAACGCCTTCTCAGCCGCCTTGCGTTCAGTGATATCGCGCAATACACCGATAAAAAACCGGTCCTCTCCCAACTGTGCTTCTTCCACCGCAATCTCGGCAGGAAAACATTCGCCATTACTGCGCTTTGCCACGACTTCCCGCGTCCGGCCGACAACCCCGGCATGACCTCCTGCAAGATAGCGCTGCAAGAATTCATCATGTCCTTTAGCCGACTCGCCATCCATCAGCTTTGAAACATTACGGCCGAGCATATCTTCCTTGCGATAACCGAACACCCGCTCGGCGGCCGGACTGAACTCATGTATTATGCCGGATGCATCGATCATAATAATCGCATCGGCTACATTCTCGATGATGCTGTGCACTTTCTGCTCGGCCAGCACGCGGTCGGTAATATCTACAATGCTGGCCAGTAATGCCGTCTTGCCGTAAAACTGGATCGGATGAATGGACAGCAGGCAAATACGTTCCTCTCCGCTGCCAAGACGTCTGAACAGCACTTCCATATCCTCGACACAGCCGTCCTTTCCGAAGCGTTGCAATACCTGCTCCCGCGTTTCCGGATGTACATAGGCATCCAGCGTCCGGTAATTATCCAGATCCTTGCCGGATACCCGATGAAAGTGTTTCATGGCACTGTTGCTGCGAAGAATGCGCCCGTCCTCCAAGGAGCTGATCGATAGCGGTACCGGGGTACTCTCAAAAACCCGGAACAGATTCTCCTCGCTTTCACTGAGCTCTGCCGTTCGTTCCTTCACCTGCTGTTCCAGATTATCCCGTGCCTGCCGCAATGCCCTGTTTGAACGCAGGCCCATCCAGCCCAGCGCCCCTCCGAGCAGCAGCGTGATCAGAATGGCACCTCCCAGCATCATGACCGTCATATTCCGGATTTTGTAAAAAGGCAGCATGGCTTCGGCAACATCGATTTCCGTGGCAATACCAAAACCGAGCGTCTCATTCCACAGCCATGCCCCCATGACCGGCACACCGCGATAATCACGATAACCATCCACATCAAAACCCTGATGGTGCCCGTTATACTGCAGCACGCGACGAGCCATCTCCGTCAATGGCAGTGTATCCCGTTCCATGCCGGTCGGGTGTTCTGTCAGCAGATTCTGACCCGGATCGCGAATCTCGATATGTAAAATGGAAGGATTCCCTTTCGCGATCAGGCCGATGGAATGCAACTGATCATCAAAACGACTGTCAGAAATCATGCGTCCCTGGCGATCCAGAAAATATGTCTCACCACTTTCACCCATACGACCGGTATGAGCAATGCGGGTAAAATCCGCAGCCGGATCAATAACCACCGCAACGGCGCCGATCACCCGTCCTTCCTGATCGGTGACGGGTGTAGCAAACGCCATGCGTGGCACATCTTCATCATCATATGGCAAAATAATGTGCGGCTGGCCCTGGAATACCTTCTCCAGAGCCTCCGGTCGATATTTCACCGCAGGGTGGATATGACCCTCTCCCCGCCCGGTATACGACAGCACTGTGCGCTGATCCAGAGCAATAAAATCAATATCCTCGGCATTAAATACCTTCATCCAGCGACTCAGCCGGGTACGAATACTGGCGTGACCTCGCTCATCATGCGTCCGGGTGAGAATCTCCCGTGAAAGCCGCTGAAACGCATCATCTTCAGACAGCAGATGTAGATTCCGGAATTCCCCCTTGGCCCAGAAATCCACGGCCTGATGTGTCATGTTGACAATGGCAATTAACTGACTGGCAATATCCTGTCGTGTCTGCCGTTCGGCCTTCTGCATGACAAACCATGCAGCCAGACCAATCACCACCAGAAACAGCGTCACAATCAGCAGAATCTTCCATACTTTCAGATGTCTGGTGTCATTCAGTCCGGCCGCCTCCCTGACAAGCACCCGGCGCATACTGAATACACCCAGCACCAATATCCCCAACAACCCTGTCAAAAGCCCCATTTGCCATAATGACAGCATGGGCACATCTTTCTCCGGGAACTTTTCTGGAAATGCAGACTGATGATGACCATCTTCCGGTACCGGTATTTCCTGCATCGTGAAATCATAGGCAAGGAGTTGGGGACGGAAGTCCAGAGAATATTGGGAGAAATCGATCGCTGAAGTATTCATGGAAAACAGTGATCGTAAGCGGTGAATGGTTTCCGGCATTGCAGCAAGCATCAGCGAATCAAAGTGCAGTTGCTGCCGGGTGAAATCCTCACCAGCGAGATAATCATGCAATAACACCAGTGCCCATCCGGCATCGAGAAAATGACCACCGACACTTACGTCCATTTTCCTGCCACGCAAATAACCGGCAGTCACATGATCCCAGTCAATGCCACCAATCAATGGCCGGTGATCAGGCGCAAGTTCATCAAGAGCATCTGCCACAGCACGGGCCATATGATCGTTAGCACACCAGACAACGGATATCTCAGGATGTTCTTTCCATACTTCAAGAAACTGCTGTCGTGCCTGGCCAGGATCCCAGTTACTATGGGTGAGAAGTAGTGAGGGTTTGTCCGATAACGTTGCCATGCCAGCCTGCAGGCCCTGAACACGATGTCTGGAGACAAGCGAATCCTCAGGACCGGCAATGGCCAGCACATGAACATCCTTCTGTACCTGTTGTGCCAGCAATTGTTTGATCAGCAATTCTCCGGCGTGAATATCATCAGGCCAGACCGAACCAAGCCAGTAACGAAACTGGACACGTGGACGTATATTCTGATTCTGCAAGGGTGTATTAATCACGATAGCAGGCGTCCCTGCCTTCTCTGCCAAAGCCAGCACCAATTCACCCGCACCACGAAATCCGGGAAAAACCAGTCCGTCGCTTCCCTGTTCAAGCACCGATTTCGCCACAGCGACCAGGCGATTTGCATCATCCTCAAAATTCACAATCTCCACATGATCATGCAAATCAGCGGCTGCTTTCCGGGCAAAGGCGGATACGCGATTCCAGAAGGGATCGGTATGTGGAATCAGTAACGTATAATGACGGGATACACGGGAGCCTTCCTGATCACCAGCCTCAGCCGGAACAGAGCATATGGAAAACAGGACTGCTACCAGACAAAGCAGCCATGCCATAGGGCGCAAATACACTCTCACACCAAATAAAACTTTCAGAACAATATCCATACTGTTTTGCAGCCCCTTTAAACGCAGAGTAGTGCATT
>CAZTGM010000067.1:0-6969 GCA_964613235.1 uncultured Zetaproteobacteria bacterium
AACTTGCATAAAATCTAATTAACTATGATAACAGCACATATAGGTGGATAGAGGTCACCCACACTTGGAATGGCCACACTCAAGGCACGTGTCGCAGTTGTCCATGCGCACCAGGGCCATGGCGGCGCATTTGGGGCACTGGTTGGCGTTACTGATGGCGGATTCGCCCAGCTTTTCCTTGATCTTCTGCTTCTTCAGCTCCAGCTCCGGTGAATTGAGCTGGCCTTCCATCATGCCGATGGATACCAGATGCTGCTGGATGACCTCGCCGATTTCGGCGACCAGTGAGGGCATGTATTTGCCGCCCTTTTTGTAATAGCCGCCGCGGGGGTCGAATACAGCTTTCAGCTCTTCCACGAGGAAATTGATATCACCACCTTTACGGAAGATGGCCGAAATAACGCGCGTCAGCGCAACGATCCACATGAAATGCTCCATGTTCTTGGAGTTGATGAAGATTTCGAACGGACGACGATGCTCGTCCGGCTCGCCCGCATTGATAACGATATCGTTGATCGTGATATACATGGCGTGATCAGACATCGGTGTTTTGATCTTGTAAGTATTGCCTTCAAGAATGTCGTCGCGCTCCAGCAGCGGCGCGATGGCCGTGACCGTACTTTCTTTCCGGGCCTCGTCTTCCGGCTTGACGACTTCGTAGGCGGTGATTTTTTTCTCGATTTTAATGGCCATGGTATCCTCCTCTTGCAGCCAGCAGACGTGCGATCTGTTGCTGCGTGCGGCTTGGTTGTGCAGCGCAGGCAACATGCCTGCGGCGTGTGTGCGTTGTCGGGACAGCCGCTGTCATCGGCGGCATGACCCAAAGGTTGATCGGTGGTATGCGGAAATCAGCCCATGCAAGATGCATCAGAATTTCCCGTAATAACCTTCTTTCAGGGCATCGAACAGGTTGGCCGCGGTATGCGTTTCGCCATCGTATTCGACTTCTTCGTTGCCTTTCAGTTCCACTTCCGTGCCGTCTTCCAGCTTGAAGCGGTAGGTGGTATTGGCCAGATCCTCTTCCTTGACCAGCACACCCTGGAACGCTTCCGGATTGAAGCGGAACGTCGTGCATCCCTTCAATCCCTGATCGTAGGCGTACATGTAGATATCCTTGAAATCCTCATATGGGAAATCAGTCGGTACATTCGCAGTCTTGGAGATCGACGAATCGACCCACCGCTGGGCTGCTGCCTGAATATCGACATGTTGTTTCGGCGTCACCTCATCGGCGGAAATGAAATATTCCGGCAAACGCGCGCTTTCATCCTCAGCATAGGGCATGGCTTCCGGATTGATCCGCGTACGATAGGCCAGCAACTCGAACGAGAACACATCGACCTTTTCTTTCGTCTTGCGGCCCTCGCGGATGACATTGCGCGAATAATGATGCGCGAAACTCGGTTCGATACCGTTGGAGGCATTATTGGCCAGGGAGAGTGAGATCGTGCCGGTCGGCGCAATCGACGAGTGATGCGTGAAGCGGCAGCCTTTCTCCAGCAGCGCATCCAGCAGGGCCTGATCCTCAGCCTTGCCGGTATGCGCAAACTGCTGCATGTAGCGGGAATATTTGGCCCACAGAATACGGCCTTTCACCTTGTCGCCGATCTTGTAGCCATCCTCGGCCAGTTCAGGGCGCTTGGCCATCATTTCCGGTGTGATCTCGTATTCATCGGCCAGTGCCGGTGCCTCGCCTTTTTCTTCGGCCAGTTCAATGCCGACTTCATAACCCGTGCGTGCCATTTCGTAGGCGATCTGTTCGGTGAATTCGAGTGATTCCGGGCTGCCGTAAGGCGTTTTCAGCATCGTCAGCGTACTGCCCAGCCCCAGAAAGCCCATACCGTGCCGACGTTTACGCATGATTTCATCGTGTTGTTTGGACAATGGCAAGCCATTGATTTCCACGACATTGTCGAGCATGCGCGTGAAAATGGCCACGACCTTGCGATAGGCATCCCAGTCGAAATAAGCGTCTTCCGTGAACGCATTGCGCACAAAGCGGGTTAAGTTCACGCTGCCCAGCAGACAGGCGCCGTACGGCGGTAATGGCTGCTCTCCGCATGGATTGGTAGCGCGGATTTCCTCGCAGAACCAGTTGTTGTTCATGTCGTTGACACAATCAATGAGGATGAAGCCCGGCTCGGCATAATCGTAGGTCGAAGCCATGATGATATCCCACAGACGGCGCGCTTTCATCGTACGATAGACCTTGCAGGCCACACGCCCGCGATCATCACGGATGCAATCCTTCGGCGGATTGGCCACCTGACGGAAGACGATCTGCGTTTCCGAATCATCAACTTCTGTACGGCTGGCCGGAAACACCAGATGCCAGTCGGTATCGTTTTTCACGGCTTCCATGAAATCACGCGTGATCAGGCAGGAGAGATTGAACTGACGCAGACGTCCATCCTCGCGCTTGGCGCGAATAAAATCAATGATGTCCGGATGACTAATGTCGAATGTGCCCATCTGAGCGCCACGGCGACCGCCGGCGGAAGAAACCGTAAAGCACATTTTGTCGTAGATATCCATGAATGACAGCGGGCCGGAAGTATAGGCACCGGCGCCGGATACATACGCACCTTTCGGTCGAAGCGTGGAAAATTCGTAGCCGATACCGCAACCGGCCTTCAGCGTCAGGCCGGCTTCATGCACCATAGACAGGATACCGTCCATGGAATCGGGAATCGTGCCGGATACAGTGCAGTTGATGGTGCTGGTGGCCGGTTTGTGTGCCTCGGCACCGGCATTGGACATGATGCGACCGGCTGGAATGGCTCCATTGGCCAGCGCCCAGACAAACTGCTGATGCCAGTATTCGCGCTTGTCTTCCTCTTCCACATCGGCCAGCGCCCTTGCGACACGATCATAGGTGTCCTGAATGCTCATATCGACCGGCTGGCCGAATTTGTCCTTCAGGCGGTATTTCTTGTCCCATATATCCAGGCTGGCTTCCTGGAATTCTATTGCCGTTTCTTCCGTGTAATCCTCGTTCGTTGCCGCGCTCACGGCCTGTATCTTCGCTGTCATGCATCTTCCCCCTCGTCGATTCGACGCGCAGTGCTTGTATCTGTGGCGGTTGAACCTATGGCCCTACATTTAGGGTGTCAACATCTTTTGCTTCACAATACATTGTGGTTCAGCTGCACAATCCATCCACGATTTATCCACAGCTTTTTCACTTTTCAGCCTGTTTTGTCAACTGATCAAGCGGAAGCACTCAATTGCGGATTGGAGAGAAGTGCCAACGCTGCTACGATGCGCTTCCCATGAGTGAACAGGATCAACAAAAAACCCATTTCGGATTTGAAACGGTCAGCGGTGGCGAAAAAGTCAGGCGCGTGATGGGCGTCTTTTCGTCGGTGGCGGAAAAATACGATATCATGAACGACCTGATGAGCGCAGGCCTGCACCGTTTGTGGAAACGGCGCATGCTGGCTGCAGCCCAGGTACGTGCAGGCTCGCTGGCGCTGGACGTGGCGGCTGGTTCAGGCGATATCGCCATTGGCTTGCTGAAAAAAATGGGCCCGGCCGGCCGCGTCACCCTGACCGACCTGAACGGGCCAATGCTGGCCGAAGGTGCACGACGCGTCATCGATGCCGGTTTCCTGCCCGGTCGCGCTGATTGTATTCAGTCTGATGGTACGCGGCTTGCTTTTGCTGATAACACCTTTGATGTGGTAACGATTGCCTTCGGCATCCGCAATTTTCTGGATATCGAGGCCGGGCTGGCTGAGTTTCATCGCGTCCTCAAACCGGGAGGGCAGTTTATCTGCCTGGAATTTTCACGCCCCGTACTGCCACTGCTGGATGTGGCCTATGATGCCTATTCGTTCAACGCCATTCCGGCACTAGGCGAATGGGTGACCGGCGATCGCGAATCCTATCAGTATCTGGTGGAATCGATTCGCCGCTTCCCCGATCAGGGGCGCTTCGCCAAGCTGATTCGCGGCGCAGGCTTTGAGATGGTGCGTTATGAAAACATGACCGGTGGCATTGTCGCCATGCATCGTGGCTATAAGGTCTAGCATGAAAGACAAAGACGCCAGGCCTCAGTCTCGCAGTATGCGCGCTCAGCCATTGACAGGAGGCATTCTGTGAGTGTGATGTTTTTGCCGTTACGGCTGATTCCACTGCCGGTGCAATGCGTGGTTATGTCGACGGTATTGGGACTGGTCTTCTCCCGCGATGAAAAACTGGCGCCATTGTTGCAGGCGCTGGATGGCAAGGCGTTCCGCATTCTGGTGCGTGATACCGGAGCCGTCATGTTTCTCGGCTTTAACGACGGCCGGGTATGGGTGCATCCGAACTGTGATCAGCCAGCCGATGTGCGTATCGATGGCACCATGGCCGGTTTTGCGCGCATGTGTTTCGCGCACGAGGATCCGGATGACCTGGTCTTTGCACAGGTATTGAAATTATCCGGCGATTCCGAGGCCATGCTGCGTTTCAAGAAACTGCTGGCGGAAGTCGATCTGGACTGGGAACGCGAATTGCGTGCCTCCTTCGGCGACTTTTTCGGTTCCAGAGTGGCGCGTGCTGCCAAAGCCCTCGTGGCCGTGGAGCAGCGCATGGAGGAAGGCTCGCGGCAGGCCGTGGCCGGTTATCTGAAGGACATGAAGCTGCCGGACCAGCAACGCCTGCAGGCCTGGCAGGCCGGTGTGGAACAACTGGCACATCGAACCAGCCATCTGAAAGGACGGGTGACCCGTCTGGAACATCGTCTGGAGGCCATGGAGCAACAGGACGCCACCGGCGAACACAAATGAGGGCCATGTGATTCTTCTTCCTGGCAGTTTCCGCCGCAATCTTCGCGTCCTGAGAATCACGCATATTCTGGCGACGCACGGGCTGGCAGCTGTGGCAGTACGCATGCGCCTGTTTTACCCTTACGTCTGGCTGCTGCAGTTGTTCCGTGACGAGCCGGTGCCGCGCGAGCTGGGCGTGCAAATCCGCAAGGCACTGGAGAAGCTGGGACCGACGTTTATCAAATTCGGCCAGATGCTGTCCACACGCGTCGATCTGTTGCCACTGGAAGTAGCGCTTGAACTCAAACGGCTGCAGGATGATGTGCCGCCGGAATCGTTTACATCGGTGCGTGCCGTCGTCGAACGCAGCTTCAAAAAACCGCTGGATGGTGAAGACGGGCTATTCCGTTTTTTCGATCCCGAACCTGTCGCCGCAGCCTCCATTGCCCAGGTGCATTTCGCGGAGCTGCAGAACGGACAGGCCGTGGCCGTAAAAGTGCGCCGACCGGATATCGACCGCACAATCGAAGCCGACCTAGCCATTCTGAAATTACTGGCTTCGCTGTTCGATCGTTATTTCCCCGAATATCGCCGCCTGAAGGCGCCGGAAGTGGTGGAGGAATTCGCTGTGACAATTCGCGGCGAACTGAACCTGCGCGCAGAAGCGGCGCATGCCAGTCGTTTTGCCGAGAATTTCACCAATGTGCCCAGTGTACATGTGCCCGATGTATTGTGGGACTACACCTGCATGGAAGTGCTGACAACCGAGCGTATTTCCGGCACATCGATTGACGAAAAGGAACAACTGATCGACGAAGGACATGATTGTCTGAAACTGTGCGAACGTACCGCCACGCTGTTTTTTCACATGGTGTTTATCGATGGTTATTTCCATGCCGATATGCATCCGGGGAATATTTTCGTGGCGGATAATGGCGATATCGTGCTGGTTGATTTCGGCATTGTCGGCCGACTGGATATGAAGACGCGCCGCTATCTGGCCGATATGCTGCTGGCCTTCCTGCAGGAAGATTATCGCCGTTCTGCAGAGGTCCATCTGGAAGCAGGCTTTGTGCCGCCGGACACCGACCTGTCCGCCTTCGAGGATGCCCTGCGTGAAGTAGCCATGCCGATTTTCAACCGGCCGCTGGGTGAAATTTCCATTGCCGAGCTGTTATTATGCATGTTTGCCGTGACCGAGCGCTTCAAAATGGAAACTCAGCCTCAGCTGCTATTACTGCAGAAAACCATGGTCGTTATCGAAGGCGTGGCTAGGGAGCTGGCTGATCAGGCCAATATCTGGATGCTGGCCAAGCCGCTCGTTTCCGGATGGGTAGCACGTCATATGGGACCGCTGGGGCGTGCCGAGGCCATAGCCGAGGATGTACGTAGCCAGTTGTATCGCTGGGCGGCATTGCCGGAAAAGGTTGAGACTTTGCTTGAGGGCCACCAGGCGGGCAATGCCCCAGCCGGCGGAGATTCGCGTACCCCGCCGCACGCATGGAGCGGCAGCCTGATGAGTGGCGCAGGCGTGGCGCTGACAGCCGGCTATGCAGCCGGTGAAATGGCATCCTGGGCATGGATCGGCGGCAGTTTCCTGCTGACAGCCGGCCTGCTGCTGTTATTTACGCGGCGCTAGGACTCGCCAGTAACAAGTCCTCAACAAACCCGCCAATACAGCAAAAGATCAGTCGATCGGAAAACCGTAACGTCTGCCGCTATCCTTCACACCACATAGACAAAAATTGCGATGTAATGGCAAATGCTGCCTGCCAGCACAAACATATGCCAAATGCCATGCGCATGATGCAAATGCGTATCCAGTGCATAAAAGATCGTGCCCAGCGTATAGATCAAGCCACCGGCAACCAGCCAGGCGATACCACCTGCTGCCAGCGCTGCAAGCAATTGCGGCCAGGCCAGCACCACTACCCAGCCCATAACCAGATAAATCGCCATCTGCAACCAGCGCAGGCCGTTGCGATGGCGCAGATCAAGGGCTATTCCGAGCAGGGCCATGCTCCAGACTACGGCAAACAGCACCCACCCCTGGCTATCACGCAGGGTGATCAGCGTAAACGGCGTATAGGTTCCCGCAATAAGCAGGTAAATGGCAATATGATCCAGCTTGTGCATGATGCGCCGCGCCTTGCCCTCAGCCAAACCGTGATACAACGTTGAAAACAGATAGAGCAACAACAATGTTGTCGTATAGATA
>CAZTGM010000068.1:0-6638 GCA_964613235.1 uncultured Zetaproteobacteria bacterium
GCTAGCGGTTGTCATGTGCGGCTGCGGGAGAGCGGTTCGGTCTCACGCTTCAGTCTGACAGCCATGGGGACTTTGGACTGCAAAGGAGATGCTTTCCCGGAAATCCGCGATGGATGGTTTGTCATAATCTCATCCTGTGACAGATTCGGGCAATTACAGCGACCATTGGCGTAAGGAGGTTCCCATGACCGTAAAAATAATCACATCCCTGATCCTTGCCCTGATGCTGCTGGCCGCGCCTGTCCAGGCGGCCGACTTCCGCTGGGTGGATACACAGGGGGAATTACATTCATTGCAGGAATATCAGGGCAAGCCTGTGCTGTTGCACTTCTGGGCCTCATGGTGTCCGCCCTGTCGGTCTGAAATGCCGGAACTCACAGCCTGGATACAGGCCAACCCGGATATCCCCATCATTGCCGTATCGCTGGACCGTTCACCGATGGATGCCGAGGCATTCATGCAACAGCAGGAACATCCATTGCCCATTCTCATGACTGACAGCAGGGAAGCCACACACATGGGTGTGCGAGGCCTTCCGACAACGATGATCATCGATGCAGAAGGCCATACCGGACAGATGTATATTGGCGCGCAGAACTGGCAAAACGAAAAATTTCTGCAACAATTGCGCACAGGACTGCATCTGTAAATGCAGTTTTTTTTATTCCGGGCGTATAAATGCCCGAACTGGAGGAATAATGCACCGGATTGCTTTGATCCTTGGGCTGCTCATCGCACCCACCCTGCTCGCCGCCGAACCGGCAAGTGTATCCAAAGATATCGAACAACAGATTCGCAAGGCCATCCCCGATCTGAATATCACCGCTATCCGGGTATCGCCCATCGACGGCCTGTATGAAGTTCAGGCCGGCAACAACATCTATTATTCCGATCGACATGGAAAACACCTGATTGTCAGTGGTCATATCATCGATACGACCGATCATCGTGATCTGACCGGCGAACGGCTGGAAGACATCAATCGCATCGACTGGAGCATTCTGCCACTGGACAAAGCCATCATATCAGGTGATCCGAAGGCAAAAACCCGCCTGGCCATTTTTACTGACCCGGACTGCCCGTTCTGCAAAAATCTCGAACACCAGCTGAAAGACCTGAAAGGCGTCAAGGTTTACACCTTCCTCTATCCGCTGGTACAACTGCATCCGGATGCCCCTCGCAAGGCGGAAGCCATCTGGTGCAGCAAGGATCGGCATGCCTCGCTGGTCAAGACCATGGTCGATGGTATTGACCCCGGCCATGCCACATGTGCCAACCCGCTGGATGAGATCGGACGCATTGGCGATCAGCTTGGCATCAGCGGCACACCGACACTGATCAGCGGTGACGGACGCCGTCTGGCCGGCGCACCAAGGACCCTGCAGGGCCTTGAAGACTGGCTGAAACGCAAATAATCCCGGAGAACCTTTATGCGAGACAACAGAGCCGCCGACCAGATCCGGCCGGTAACCATTGATACGAGATTCAATCGTTATGCGGAAGGCTCCGCGCTGATCAGCTTTGGCCATACGCGTGTGCTGTGCACAGCCAGCGTGGAAAACAAGCAACCGCCATTTTTGCGCGGCACGGAACAGGGCTGGGTTACTGCCGAATACGGCATGCTGCCACGCGCCACGCACACACGTGGCGGACGTGAAGCAGCACGCGGCAAACAGGGCGGACGCACTGTGGAAATCCAGCGCCTGATCGGTCGCTCCCTGCGTGCCGTTGTCGATCTCGACAAACTTGGGCCGCGCACGATCGCCCTGGACTGCGATGTTCTGCAGGCCGATGGTGGCACACGCACAGCAGCTATTACCGGTGCCTGGGTCGCACTGCGCATTGCCGTCAATCGCCTGCTGGAAGATAGCGAACTGGAAGTCGACCCCGTTACCGGCCAGCTTGCTGCTGTCAGTTGCGGTTTCGTGCAGGGTCAGGCGCTGACTGATCTGCAATATTCCGAAGACAGCCAGGCGGAAATGGATGCCAATTTTGTCATGACTCCGAACGGTGGTGTTATTGAGGTGCAGGCCACGGCCGAGGACCAACCCATCGCATGGGATCAATTCATGCAGTTAAAACATCTGGCCGATAGCGCTATTGGCCAACTGGCACAATTACAGCAGGAGGCCGTGCAACGCGCATGAAACTGGTCATTGCCAGTAATAATGCCAAAAAGCGTGTAGAAATCGCTGCCATTCTCACGGCCCTTGATATCGAGCTTGTGGAAGCTGCCGATACCTGCTGCATCGATGTCGTGGAAGATGGCAGCACATTTGCCGACAATGCCCGGAAAAAAGCTGAAGCATTTGCCCGCGCTAACGATTTACCGGCACTGGCCGACGATTCCGGCCTGTGTGTCGAGGTACTGGGCGGTGCACCCGGTGTTTATTCCAGTCGCTACGCCGGTGAGCATGCCAGCGACGAAGACAATTACCTGAAACTGCTGACAGAGATGCGGGGCATCCCTGACCGCAGTGCCCGTTTTATCTGTGCCATTCATCTTGCCTTCCCGAACAAGCGTCCGCCACTCACGGCCACAGGCCATGTAGACGGCTATATTCTTGAGCAACCATGCGGTGTCGGCGGTTTCGGCTATGACCCCGTGTTCTTCTGCCCGGAACTGAACAAGCCCTTTGCCCTGGCAACGTCCGAAGAAAAGGCCTCGGTGTCACATCGCGGTCGTGCACTGCAGCAACTGGCACGCATCCTGCAATCGCATGTCTGATGTCTTCGACGCCGGCTGCACGGCCTGCCCCCGACTGACTGCCTTTCTGAGCGATATCCGGCAATCGCACTCTGGTTATCATGCAGCACCGGTGCCAGCTTTTGGTGATGCAGCGCCCAAGCTGCTTATTGTCGGCCTGGCGCCAGGCATGCACGGCGCCAACAAAACCGGTCGCCCGTTTACCGGCGATTTTGCCGGCATCCTGCTGTATCGCACCCTGTTTGAACTGGGCTTAAGTAATCAGCCGGAATCCCTGTCCGCCGCTGACGGACTCAGGCTGCATGGCGTACGCATCACCAATGCAGTCAAGTGCCTACCACCACAAAATAAACCGGAGACTGCTGAAGTCCGTCAATGCAATCCTTTCCTGCAGCAGGAAATCGCCACCCTGCCGGCCGCCTGCCGGCTGCTGGCGCTGGGCAAGATTGCCCATGATGCGATACTGCGCGCATATGGCCTGAAACTGTCCGCCCATCCTTTCGCCCATGGAGCACGGCATACGCTGCCGGACGAACGTCTGCTGTTCGATTCCTATCATTGCTCCCGCTACAATACTCAAACGAAACGTTTGACCGAAACAATGTTCCGCGACGTGCTGCAGACAGCAATCAGATCGTAGCGTTTTCCGCCTTGAATCGCTTCATGGCCTGACGAATCTTGTTCGGATACTTCTTTCTGCCCAGCGAGCCGTTATAGGCCGCCAGCGCACGATCCAGCGATTTATAGCGATCCAGATAATGACGAAGAATAGCGCAACCATAGCGAATATTCGTCTCCACATTCAGCAGGTTGTCATCTTTTGATCCCAGTTGTTCTTTCCAGAATGGCATCACCTGCATCAATCCCACGGCACCGACATTACTGACGGCGAAGTGATCGAAGCGTGATTCGACGGCAATCACACCCAGAATCAGTTCCGGCGACAAATTGAAACGCTTGCTGTAATGATAAACCCAGCTCGCAATTACTTCAGCCTCGGAATCATCCGATACCCATGGGCGAATCGTGTGACTGAGGTCTTTGGTCCAGACCTGCTGCTCATAGTCCGTATCCGCTTCCTTGGCATCCGGTTTGAGCATCTGCTTGAGCGATTCCTTTTCTTCCGGTTTCAGATCCAGCACACCGACATTACGTTCAACCATTTGCAATGCCGTTGTCGTTTCGGTCAAATGCTGTTTATCCTCGGACGTGCTCATAATCCAGAATGGCAGACTGATGATAAAGCCTGCCACCAGCACGGCTGCCAGCAGCGCCTTCGGCGACATGCCGTGCAAACGGGCCCGCAATTCGGATGCGTTCAGTTGACTGCCCCCAGCAACTGCAGGGCACGCTCAGGCGCGGCATCAACCGCACAGACCTCCCGCTTGTCACCACGCAATCCGATTTCCACTTCATGATTGGTCAAACCGCGATCACCAACGACCAGTTGCACCGGAAAGCCCATCAATTCGGCATCCTTGAACTTCACGCCCGGACGTTCCTTGCGTTCATCCCACAACACATCTACGCCAGCATCCGACAACGCATGGTACAATCGCTGCGATACTTCACGTACGGCATCCGATTGCCCCATGGAGATCAGTACCAGCTGAAACGGTGCAACCTGCACCGGCCAGGCAATACCTGCATCATCATGACACTGCTCAACAATGGCTGCCACCAGACGCGACACGCCAATGCCATAACACCCCATCGTGGCCACGGCGCGCTTGCCATCGCTGGCCTGGAAGCGCACATCCATCGGTTCGGTATAGCAGGTTCCCAGTGCAAACACATGCCCCACTTCAATACCGCGTGACAGTACAAGCACGCCGTCGCAACGCGGACAATGATCACCTGCACGCGCCTCGCGCAAATCGGCAGCATGTGCATCCGGCACATCCCTGGCCATATCCAGCCCCGTGACATGGGTATCGCTACGGTTGGCCCCGGCCACAAGGCCACAGGCACCCTGCAGTGAACGATCCACCCATACCCGGCAATTCAGACCGACGGGACCAACAAAGCCAGCAACCGCTCCGACTTCAGTCATCTCTTCATCACTGGCCAGTGCCACACCTGCTGCACCCAGCGCATGCGCCAGCTTGATTTCCTGCAACTGGTCATCACCGCGCACACAGGCTGCCACGATTTCGCTGCGTCCGTCATCATACTGCACGCGATATATCAGCGTCTTGACCAACAGGGACGACGTCAGCCCGAGAAATGCAGCCACCTCATCGGCTGCCGTGACATTCGGCGTATTCACCTCGGTCAGTGTTCCGGCCTCACCACGGGCACGGTCACGCACGCCAACGGCCTTTTCCACATTGGCTGCATAATCGCAGATAGAACAATGCGCAATCACATCCTCACCCGATTCGGCCAGCACATGAAATTCATGTGAATCCCTGCCCCCGATCGAGCCGGTATCAGCTTCCACAGCACGGAATGACAAGCCCAGACGGGTGAAAATCCGGCCATAGGCATCAAACATATTGCGGTATTCCCGTGCCAGGCAGTCATCGTCTGCATGAAACGAATAGGCATCCTTCATAACAAATTCACGCCCGCGCATGAGGCCGAAACGCGGACGAATTTCATCACGAAATTTGGCCTGAATCTGGTACAGTGTCATCGGTAACTGCTTATATGAGCGCAATTCCCTTGCCACCAGATCACAGATGACTTCCTCATGCGTCGGCCCCAGACAGGATTCGTGCTGATGCCTGTCCTTAAAGCGTAGCAATTCCGGCCCATATTTTTCCCAGCGGCCGGACTGCTGCCATAACTCGGCCGGCTGCACCATCGGCATCAGCAATTCCTGCGCGCCGGCGCGATCCATTTCTTCACGCACAATCGCTTCAATCTTGCGCAACACACGCAGACCCAAAGGCAAGAAATCATAGACACCGGACGTCACACGTCGCACATAACCGGCGCGCAGCAACAGGCGATGCGATACGATATCGGCATCGGCCGGATCATCTCTGAGAGTGGGGGCAAACAATCGGGAATAATGCATGCGCGACATCATACAGTCAGCGCAGGCATTGCGGTAGCATCGTGAATGTTTTGAATTTCGGCTACCTTCAACTAGACTGGGGAATGGGAGAACTCCATGTCAGAAACATCTGCGCGGCACACATGAGCAAGAAAAACAGCCCCCTGAGAGCCAGGCTGAACGGCTGGTTGTTCGATATCGCCAAGCCCGCCGGACGACGACTGAATATGATGCTGATGTCACTGATTATTATCAGTGTTTTGCTTGGCATGGCCGGCACAGTAGACAGCATGCGCGTCTGGCACGATCTGTTTGCAACACTTGAAATACTGGTTACGGCCATCTTTGCCATCGAATACCTGTTGCGCCTGTATTCGGCACGTCATCCTGTATCCTATGCTTTAAGTATCTATGGCCTGATTGACCTGGCTGCCATCCTCCCTCTGTTCGTTTTCGGCGACGCCAATACAACCATGCGTATGCTGCGTGTATTCCGCATGCTGAAACTGATCCGCTACCTGCGGGCCATGCACCTGTTCGTGTCCTCGTTACGCGATGTTTATGACATTATGCTGGTGGTCACATCCAGCATCCTGATCATCGTACTTGTTGCCGGGAATTTGATCCTGTTGCTCGAACCCTCCCTGCTACACAATGCCTTCGAAGGTTGCTGGTGGGCACTGGTGACGATGACTACCGTTGGCTATGGCGACATCGTGCCACACAGCGCTGCAGGCCAGATACTGGCCTCCATTCTGATGATCCTGGGGCTGGCCATGTTTGCCATGCTGACCGGTACGATATCGGTTAAAATTGCTCATACCCTGTCCTATCATCGCGAATGTCTTCACTGTGAAAGAAAAATTGCTCAGGAATTCGTGTATTGTCCGTTCTGCGGCAAATCGCAATTGCAAAACCTGACAAAGG
>CAZTGM010000069.1:0-6388 GCA_964613235.1 uncultured Zetaproteobacteria bacterium
CTCGGTAGCCACAACATGTACACCGCCATTCCCGCCGCAATGGATTTCCCAGCCGCCATCTACACCGACGATGCCGACATCCTTGATCGTGGCCTCCGCACAGTTACGCGGACAACCCGATACCGCCAGCTTTACCTTGGCCGGGAACCACATGCGCTCCAGCTCCTTCTCCAGATGAATTCCCAGCGCAGTGGAGTCCTGCGTGCCAAAACGGCACCACTGCGAACCCACGCAGGTTTTCACGGTTCTCAGTGCCTTGCCATAAGCATAGCCCGACGGCATATCCAGGTCCTTCCACATCGGGATAAGGTCTTCCTTTTTCACGCCCAACAGGTCGATACGCTGGCCACCGGTGATCTTCACCGTCGGCACGTTGTATTTCTTGGCCACAGTGGCAATGCGGATCAAATCATCCGGCGTGGTTTCACCACCGTAAATACGTGGAATCACCGAGAACGTGCCATCCTTCTGGATATTGGCATGCATTTTCTCATTGGCGATACGACTGGTACGATCATCCTCCGCCTCCTCTGGCCAGAGCATGCCAATATAATAGTTGATTGCCGGACGACATACCTGACAACCCTCGCCTGTCCAGTCCAGCACATGCATGACTTCGCGCACATGGGTCAGATGCTTGTTTTTGATCTGTTCCTTGACCTGCTCATGATTGAGTTCGGTGCAGGCACAGATAGGTTCATGGTCTGACTCGACAAAGGCCGTACCAAGCGTGGCCGCCAGTAACTGGTCCACCAGACCGGCACAACCACCACAGGAACCGGCAGCCTTGGTACAAGCGGTGATTTCCTTGCGTGTTGTCAGACCCTCCTTGACGATGGCATCGACAATACCCTTCTTGCTGATGCCGTTACAGCCACAGACGATCGTTTCATCGGACATCTGCGAAGCCTGATCAAGCCCCGAATGGCCGGAATCACCCAATCCTGAAGCGGAAAACAGCAGGGTTGAACGCATTTCGGACACATCCTTGCCATCCTGCATCCATTGGAAGAACGTCGGTCCGTCGGCCGTGTCACCAAACATGACCACGCCCTTGATCTTGTCATCCTCCAGCACCAGCTTCTTGTAGACGCCACCGACGCGATCCATCAATTCAACCACATCAGCGCCCGGCCCGCCCATAAAATCACCGGCCGAAAAGACATCAACGCCGGAAATCTTCAGCTTCGTGGACACCGCCGATCCTTCATAGGATTTCAGTCCTTGGCCAGTGATCTGATAAGCCAGCACCCTGGCCTGCTCGAACAGCGGAGCCACCAGTCCGTAAGCGATACCGCGGTGTTCCGCACACTCACCCACCGAATAGATGGACGGATCGGTCACGGTCTGCATGTAATCGTTCACGACGATGCCGCGGTTACAGAAAATCCCGCAAGATTCCGCCAACTGCTTGTTCGGACGAATACCGACAGCCATGATCAACAGTTCGCAATCCAGGGTCGAACCGTCCTTGAATTTCAGACCTGTCACCCGCTCGTCGCCCAACACCTCGGTCGTCAGTGTGGACACCTTGAACTTCATACCCTGTGATTCCAGTTCATCACGCAACATTTCGCCGGCCAGGGCATCCAGCTGCATATTCATCAACGTGGCCTGATCGTGAATCACGGTCACATCCATGCCCAGGTGAAGCAATCCTTTGGCCGCTTCCAGACCCAGCAGGCCGCCGCCGATAACAGCCGCTTTCTTGTATGTTTTGGCAGCCTCGAACATGGCATCGCAATCATCGATATCACGGAATGCCATGACGCCTTCCTTGTCATGCCCCGGAACTGGAATAATAAACGGATTGGAACCGGTCGCGATAATCAGGTTATCGTATTCAACCTCGGTACCATCTTCAGCAATCACCTTTTTATAACCGCGCTGGATTTCGGTAACGCGCTTGCCAAGATGCAGGCTAATGCCGTTATCGGCATACCATTGCTCGTCGTTGAGAATAATATCGTCAATCGTCGTATCGCCAGCCAGTACCGGGGAAAGCATGATGCGATTGTAGTTCGGATATTTTTCCGCGCCGAAAATGGTGATCTCAAACATGTCCGGATTGGCCGCCAGAATTTCCTCAATAGCGCGCACACCGGCCATGCCGTTACCAATCATTACCAATTTCTTTTTCATGAAGACTTCTCCGATTCAGGATTTACCCTTCCATGTGAGCAAGTTTCATTCCAACCACTATGCACCCATGCAATACCCGGCAATTCCTGCCTCCACCGCTGCTGATATTATCGTGATACACACAATATAAGCCTAAAAAACAGGCTTGTGAGATGAATGTTTAGGCAAATCCGCGCGAGCTAACGAAGTCTCATCGCAGTTTTCTACCGTTCGCCCTGTCCGCGTGTTCGGGAACAAAACTTGCTGGGTGATAAATGTGAAGCAACCTGTTCTCATTCTCCAGCAACTGGAATACGAACCCCCGGCCCTGATCGAGGAGAGCATCCGTCAGGCCGGATTCCGGACCCATACGATCATGACCATGGAGGAAACCATCCCGCTTGCCCCGGGTGATTATTCCGGGCTGGTGATCATGGGGGGCCATATGTCCGCCAATGATGATCATCTGGATTTCATCACGCGACAGATTCGGCTGCTGCAATGGTGTATTCATTACGATTTCCCTGTGCTAGGCATCTGTCTGGGCGCGCAATTACTGGCCCGGGCCGGCGACGGACGTATCGAACCATCACCGGTGCGGGAACTGGGGTGGCATCCCATCCAGCCGACCTTTCTCAGCGATGAAGACCCGCTGTTTGCCGATACCCTGATCGGCGAACTGAATGTCTTTCAATGGCATGGTGAAACCTTCGCCCTGCCGGATGAGGCAATGCTGCTGGCAACCGCAACAGAAGTTCCCAACCAGGCATTCCGCATTCGCTCCCGCCTCTATGGCCTGCAGTTTCATGCCGAAATCACGGAAGAACTGATTCATCAATGGCTGCGCCACGGCACCAGCGAAAGCGCATGGCTGGGTCAGGAAGGCCTTACGCAATTGCTGCGCGATATTCCGCGTTATCTTCCCCTTGCGCGCATGTTTTGTCGTCAGCTTGTGACACGGTGGCTGGATATTCTCTGATGTCTGGCTGAGGTTGGAACGAAACTTGCTCGCCTTCAGGCCATCACAGACAAACCACAGGAGAAATATCGACATGTCCGCCACCAGTGTTGACCACAGCAAAATCAACCTGCTTTCATTTACAGGGAAAATGAAAATCCTGCATATGTCATGGCTGGCCTTTTTCATCAGCTTTGTCGTCTGGTTCAACTTTGCGCCGCTGATGGCCTCCATCCGTGAAACATTCGGCCTGTCCGATCAGGAAGTGAAACTGTTGCTGATCCTGAACGTCGCCCTGACCATTCCGGCTCGCATCATCATCGGCATGCTGGTCGACAAATACGGTCCGAAAATCACCTTCTCCGTGTTGCTCGCAGCAGGCAGTGCCTTCTGCTTTCTGTTTGCCTTCGCCGACAGCTTCGCCAGGCTGGCCATTTACCGTTTCCTGCTCGGCTTCGTCGGCGCTGGCTTCGTCATCGGCATTCGTCTCGTATCCGAATGGTTCCCGGCCAAACAGGTGGGTACAGCCGAAGGCATATATGGCGGCTGGGGCAATTTCGGCTCTGCTGCTGCTGCCATGACGCTGCCTACCCTGGCCTTCTGGTATGGCGGTGGTGATGGTTGGCGCTGGGCCGTGGCCACAACAGGCGCCGTCGCACTGCTGTATTCGTTTATCTTCTATTTCTCGGTCAGCAATAACCCGAAAGGAACAACCTATTTCCGGCCAAAAAACCTGGGCGCCATGGAAGTCACCAGCAAAGCGGATTTTCTGCTTTACTGCCTGATGACCGTTCCGCTGTACCTGGCGCTGGGTGTACTGGCATGGAAAATAGGCCCGGCCAATCTGGGCATTTTCTCTGCCGTCGAAACCTCAGTCATTTACCTGATGCTGGGCGTACTTTATGCCTATCAGGTACTGCAAATCTGGCGTATCAACAAGGGACTCTTTGCAAAAGATGCTCGCCCGGTGGCGGATATTCATCGCTACAAATTCAAACAGGTCGCAGCCCTGAATCTTTCCTATATGGTGACATTTGGTTCCGAACTGGCCGTTATTTCCATGCTGCCGCTCTTCTTCTTTGATACGTTCCGGGAAACCGCCCACCTGTCCATTGCCCAGGCCGCTATGGTCGCATCGATCTTCGCCGGCCTGAATCTGCTTATGCGTCCGGCAGGAGGCTGGTTCAGTGACAAATTCGGCCGCAAAACCACGCTCTCCATCACCCTCGGTGGGCTGGCCGGAGGCTACTTCCTTATGGGCCAGATGGATGGCAGCTGGTCCATTCCGGCAGCTGTTGCCGTGGTCATACTGACCTCCCTGTTCGTCAATTCCGGTAACGGCGCCGTCTATGCCATCGTGCCACTGGTCAAACGTCGTCTGACGGGGCAAGTTGCCGGTATGACTGGCGCTTTCGGCAATGTCGGTGGTGTGGTATTCCTGACCGTTCTGTCTTTCGTCTCATCGCAGGTGTTCTTTTTCACCATCGCCGCGGCCGGAGCTGTCGTCTTCATCATCGTGCTGCTGGCACTGGAAGAACCGAAAGGCTATATGTACGAGCAGAATGAAGACGGCACGATCGAAAAGATCGAGTTGCATTGATGCGCATCCGTTCATTCCCATCATGTTTGCTGTAGGCTGCTGCGCATGACAGCGCGTCTTAAGATCGAGGCAGGCCAATGCTCGCAAGCCGGCGTCAAAGCGCAAAACGAGGACTGTTGCGGCATCCGTATTCCCGAAGGCATGGAACTCAACCACAAGGGCATCATTGCCGTAACGGCGGACGGCGTCGGCTCCAGCGAAGCCGGACGCGAAGCCAGCGAATATTGCGTGCAGGGCTTTATTGCCGACTATCTGAGCACACCGATGTCCTGGAGCGTAAAAACAGCGGGAGAACGTATTATCCGCTCGCTGAATTCATGGCTCTATAGTCAGGGTCAGCGCCGCTATGCTTCCCAGCTGAGCCTGGCTTCCACGCTGGCCGTACTAATCCTCAAATCCACGACGGCGCACCTGTTTCATGTCGGAGACTCACGTATCTACCTGCTGCGCAACGGCAAGCTGCGTTGCCTCACCAAGGATCACCGCCTCATCGTCGATCGCAACAAAAGCTATCTGGCACGCGCCATGGGCGGTGAACATGAGGTGCACTTCGATTATCGCAGCCTGGGCGTGGAAGTTGGTGATACCTTCCTGCTGACCAGCGACGGCGTGCATGAATTCCTCAGCAATGAACAATTACAGGAGCTGGCTGCCGCAAATAATCCTGAACAGGCTGCACACACCATCGTCGAGGCAGCACTGGTGGCAGGCAGCGACGATAACCTGACCTGCCAGGTAATCCGCGTTCAGCAACTGCCCAATCAGAACGAGCATGAATATTACCGCCAGCTGACTTCACTGCCGTTTCCGCCGCCGCTGGAGGCCGGCATGGTGCTGGACGGCTATCGCATTATCCGCGAATTGCATACCAGCCGCACCATCCAGGTATACTTGGCCGAGGATACCGAAAGCAGCGAAACTGTCGTCATCAAAACCCCATCGGTCAATTTTGAAGACGATCCGGTCTATATCGACCGTTTCCTGCATGAAGTCTGGGTCGGACGTCGCATCAACAGTCCGCATGTATTCAAGGTTTACCAACTCAAACGCAAGCGCAGTTGTCTATATTATGTCACCGAATTCCTCGAAGGCCGCTCACTGGCGCAATGGATTCTGGACAACCCGCAGCCCGACCTGGAACAAGTGCGTACGATTGTCAGCCAGATCATCAAGGGATTGCGTGCTTTCCATCGCCGCGACATGGTACATCAGGATATCAAACCGGAAAACATCATGATCGACAAGCATGGCATCATTAAAATCATCGATTTCGGCTCCACCCAGGTTGCAGGTCTGAAGGAAATCTATACGCCGGTGCGTGCCGAGCATGTAGAAGGAACCGCCAATTATATTGCGCCGGAATTATTCGATGGCTTTGAAGGTACGCCGAAAAGCGATATGTATTCGCTGGGCGTGACCGTTTACGAAATGCTTTCCGGCGGCCATTTCCCTTACGGGCGTCTGGAAGATGCCTGCAAGCATAAAAGCTACGATTATATTTCCGTGCGCCAGTATAATCTGAACGTACCTGTCTGGATGGACGAGGCTATCCGCAAGGCCGTGCATCCCGATCCCGAAAAGCGCTACGACACCTTCTCCGAATTCGAAGTCGATCTGAACAAACCCAACCCCACCCTGATGCGCACCACCACGCCTCTGCTGGAACGCGATCCGGTCAGATTCTGGAAAATCATCGCCCTGATATTGCT
>CAZTGM010000070.1:0-6346 GCA_964613235.1 uncultured Zetaproteobacteria bacterium
AGCGTACCCTGATCCATGCCTTCCGGACGCTCATGCGCCTGGCGGATCGTCACGGCTGGAAAACCTAACAGTGAACTCTCCTCGGCAATCGTACCACTATCGGAAATCACACAACGGGCATGCTGCTGCAGGTGGACATAATCGAGAAAACCCATGGCCGTCATAAAACGAATACGCTCATTCACATCGCCATGTGCCAATGATTCCAGTCGCTTTCGGGTGCGCGGATGTACGGAAAAAATGATTGGCAAATCATAGGTCTCGGCAAGCGCGTTTAATGACTTTAGCAAGGCCGACACACGCTCGGGCTGATCCACATTCTCCTCGCGGTGTGCACTGATAAGAAAATACCCCTGCTGTTGCAAAGCCAGGCGCTGTAGCACATTGGAAGCGGCAATCTTCGATGCATAATATTCGAGCACTTCCTGCATGCAGGAGCCCGTTTTGATGACCGTTTCCGGCGCAATGCCTTCCGCCAGCAGATAACGGCGCGCATGCTCGGTCAGCGGCATATTGATATCGCTGATATGATCGACAATGCGCCGATTGATTTCTTCTGGCACGCGATCATCAAAACAACGGTTACCGGCCTCCATATGAAACACCGGAATCTTCCTGCGCCTGGCCACAATCGCCGCCATACAACTGTTGGTATCACCATACAACAGTACCGCATCAGGAGCCTCACAAGCCAATACGGCGTCCACCTTTTCAATCACCTGGGCAATCGTCTGCGCGGCTGTTTCCCCTGCCGCATTAAGATAATGATCCGGTGGGCGAATCTCCAGGTCATCGAAAAATACCCGGTTCAGTTCATCATCATAATTCTGGCCAGTATGTACCAAACAATGATTGAAACAGCGATCCAGCTCGGCAATGACGCGACTCAGCTTGATCAGTTCAGGGCGCGTGCCGACAATGGTCATAACCTTCATCATGCCAACAGCTCCCCTCCCTCCACGCGCAACTCCATACCCGGCAACAGTCGATGTGCCTCCAGAAGTTGTCGCGTGCCCTCAAGATCCAGCACATTATCCGCCGAACTGAATTCCCGCTGCAACACCCGTGGGCTGTCAAACTCAGCATTTAGTTCGGGCAGCATCGAGCGAATCGCGTAATAGTCTCCGCGCCGAATCGCGTGATATGCCTCCTCGTCGGAAACCATGATCTCGTGCATTTTCTCACCTGGCCGGATACCTGTGACGCGAATTTCAATATCGCGTTCGCCAATCAGGGCTTTGGCAATATTCTCCACAGTCGCCGCCGGCGCATCGGGTACCAAAACTTCTCCGGGCTCGGCATAGCGCAAAGCGGCAAACACCGTATCCACAGCCTGCCCAAGGCTAAGTAAAAAGCGCGTCATCTCCGGCACGGTCACCGTCACTGGCCCGCCATGGCGAATCTGATCATGAAACAGTGGGATCACCGAACCGCGTGAGGCCAATACATTGCCATAGCGCACACAGATAAAGCGCGTTTGCGGATTGAGAACATTGGCCGAGGTAAAAATGCGTTCCTGCACGGCTTTGGTCATGCCCATGACATTAACCGGTTTGGCAGCTTTGTCCGTACTGATGCCAATGACGGTTTCCACGGCATAACCATTCTCGCGAATGGCCTGTACGATATTCATGGCCCCCATACAGTTGGTCAGCACGGCCTGCTCGGGAAAGTATTCGCAGGTCGGGACCTGTTTCAGTGCAGCTGCATTGATAACCACATCCGCATCCTTCACCGCCGAACAGACATCGCG
Source organism: uncultured Zetaproteobacteria bacterium (assembly GCA_964613235.1). Taxonomy (GTDB): domain Bacteria; phylum Pseudomonadota; class Zetaproteobacteria; order Mariprofundales; family Mariprofundaceae; genus J005. The sequence goes on from CAZTGM010000070.1 coordinate 1,754, forward strand.
GTAATCGCGCACGTCACCAATACGAAACTCAAGCGCCTGGCGAAAATTATTGAAAATGACCTCATCGGTACTTACGGTCTTGTGCAAATAGGCCATGCGCATGTCATGCTGTTTGGCCTCATCGCGACTGAGAATGATGACCTTGCGTGGCGTACCCAGTTCACCCGATAATAATCGCCGTACCAGCACCTTGCCCATGGAGCCTGTACCACCGGTCACCAATATCGCTTTATCCTGTAGAATCATGAAGCTCGCTCCTGAATTTGCGCGGCCAGATCCGCCAGCATCGTATCCCATGATGGCGACTGATAGCCTGTCCGCGCTTCAAATCTTGACGCATCCAGACTGCGGTCGCACGCAAAATCATCATAAGGTACCACATCAATATCCTGGCGACCCAATAGTACAGCCAGTTTTTGCAGCAAATCGTATTTGCTGATTGGCTGACTGGCCACATGCCAAAGGCCGGACAAGTCCGGGTGTTGCAACAAAACACGCTCGATAATGCGCGCCATCTCCAGCGTCGTAAACCCACTGTAGATGGCGCGTGTAAACCCTTTCACCGTACCTCTCTGCGCCAGGAACCACTCAATTAGACTGCGCTTCCTGGCCAGCTCCAGGCCAATGATCGATGTACGCAACGTCACGGCATGCGCATCATGCACCTCGCCGAGCAATTTGCTGCGGCCATAAAGATCACGGGCGTCTTCCAGCTCATCCTCCCGATACATGCCCTTCTTGCCTGAAAACACGCAATCGGTACTCAGATGCACCAGCCGCGCACCGATATCCGTACAAAGAACACTCAGCCGATGCGGTAAAAGCGTATTGATCTCAATGCAGGCAATCGCATCATGTGCCTCATCACGCTGCTTGATGATACCCACGGCATTGACAACAGCCTCAGGACGAAATTGCCGCAGCAACCTGCCAACCCTGTCGATATCCCGCACGTCTACATGATCGATGCTGTTTGCTTCCGAGAACAACCCATAGGCTGCATAGTGCGACAGTGGCCCGCGCAAGCTCACCATCACCTCATGACGATCCTGCCATGCTTGCAGTAATTGATGGCCCAGCATGCCATCACCACCCAAAATCAAGATTCGCACACGCCCTCCTCTACCACTTCACGCATCCACTGCTCCAGCCTGTCAATCAGCATAACCCGCTCGAAATGCCTGTCATAATAGGCGCGTCCACGTATGCCCATGACCTGTCGCTGTGCTGCCGGCAAACGATAAAGTTGCATGACTGCCTCGGCCAGCGCCTTGCCATCTTCAGCCGCTACGGTAAATCCGCAACCAGCCTCATTCACCACGCGAGCACCCTCGCCATTGAGCGCAGCAAGCACAGGTTTACCGCAAGCCATGTATGACTGCACCTTGCTGGGGATCGTTTGCGCAAATACGGGCTCATCTTTCAACGTCACCAGAAGTGCATCGGCATACGCAAAAAAATGCGGCATCGTTTCAGCAGCATAACGCCCGGGGAGTGTCATGCAATCACCCAGACCCAGTTGCTCGATCTTCTCTCGCATCCATGCCTGGCGACGCCCGTCACCAATGATAATCCATTGAATGACGGTTTCATGCTTCAGACGGAAAGCTGCATCAATTATCGTTTCCAGCGACTGCGCTTCGCCCAGGTTACCGGCAAACATGATACGAAATCCCTGCGGCAGCTCCATATCCGGCAATTCCGCCTGTGCCGGCGTTAACGGATTATAAAAGGATTCCGCCCAGTTGGGAAAGAAAACGGTTCGGCTACGATCCGCCCCGGCGGCAACTGCCGGCTTGATGAAAGATTGCGACTGCACCAGCACGCGATCACAATGGTGATAAATCCAGCGTACCATGCGCCCGACTGCTTTCAGAACCGCCGGCGAATGTACGGCCCCTGCCGCCGTCAGGCTTTCCGGCCACAAATCCTGCACCCAGAACAGCATCGGCGCCCGTTTCAGGTGCCGCATGACGATGGCGGGGATACCGACCGTAAATGGCGACGGTTCATAGACAAATATGGCATCAAACCGCTTGCCTCTGAAATACCAAGGTGCCAACAACGCTCCGAACACGGCAAAAGAAAGATAATTCAGTGCCAGTTGCCAGCCACGACCTTCACGACGTACGAACATCGGCGTACGATAAACCGGTACCCCATACATATCGTCATGCCGTTTCTGCCACCAGTGATAGCCTTCAAACAACTTCCCGCCCGGATAGTTGGGCATGCCCGTCAGCACCAATACCTCATGCCCGCGCTGTTGCAACTCGCGTACCAGGTCATTGATACGAAACTGCTCCGGCCAGAAATAGTGGCTGACCACAAGAATATTCATGCGGAATCACTCTGGTTAAGCAGGTCACGGTAAATCTTCAGTACCCGCTCTGCATTTTTACCGATGTCAAAATTCTGTTCTGCCAAGGTCAGTGCAGCCCTCCCCATACGGGAAATTTCTGTCGGGTGACGATAAAACCAGGCAATAGCATCGAACAGTGCCCCCGCATCCTTTTCACGAATCATCAGGCCCGTCTCTTGGTGACGAATGGTATCATCCGACAGCTGTGACATTGCCACAATGGATGGTACCCCCGCCAGAGCCGCTTCGATAACAGGCCTGCCAACGGCATTCAAATGCGACGGAAAACAAAGCACATCCGCCTGCCGATAAACCGCATCGATTTCGAGCATAAATCCCCTGAATTCGATAATATCTTCCAATCCGTGCCGTTCAATAAAGTCCGTACACCAGCCCGGCACATCAAAGGAAAAGCCAAAATGCTGCAGCAATGCCGCCCGCATACTCCGGTGCTGCCTGGGGGTCTCGCCGACCACAATAAACTTCACATTTAATCCGGCTTCCCTGCAAAGCCGGGCTGCCTGCACAAACTCCAGTATCCCCTTCATCACCAGCAAGCCACCGACAAAACATACATACATCGGACGCGTTGAAAATACATTATCGGCATACGATTTGACTTCGGTTCTGCAACCCTCGCAGCTAAATCCATTATGCACGACGTCGACTGCCAACTCCTGCGGCAGCGAATTACGCACTGTGGAATCAATGGCGATGCGGACATCACTCCGTTTCAGTAACCAGATGATCCATTTGCGACGAAGTTTCCCATACTGCGTTTGCTGCACTGAACGCACATGCACAATGACCGGAACCCTGAACAGCCAGCCAGCGAGAAGGATGGAGGGCACATTGGTCACCTCATTGATATGGATCAGATCAATCTCAGGCCACTGTTTACGGGCTTTCAGCATCGCCAAAACAGTGAATGGCAACCAGGCCAGTTCCCTGAGCAACAGCAGCCAGCGCACCCCCCGATAATATCCAAAACGAGTATGATCAAACTGCGAAAGCCCAATCGTTTCCATCACCTCGAACTCATACTGCCGAAAAATAGCCGGCACCTTGCCATGCTGGGTGATCAGATACGGCTTTACCGCTCCCTTCGGAAAAGCACGCACCATTTCCAGCAGACTTCTTGAAGCACCACCGAACACACCACTATGATGGACATAAAGTACCGAAAGACTCTTCACGATCGATTCTGCCTACTCGAATTCCACATCGAACATCTCCGACCAGCGCAAAAAATTAAGCCAGCGCCAGACCCTGAAATCAAACGACACCGCTCCAGTCATCACGCGCTGCCATTCCCGTGCCATACCGTCTGCATCCAGCAGTGGAATATCATGCGCATCTTTCAGCACCTGCTCCACCCAAGGCGATAGCAACTTCAGCCATGCCTTCTCGGGTGTTGCAAAACCTATCTTGTCACGGCGATCGAGAATTACATCCGGCACAATGCCACGCATGGCGGCCCGAAAAATCGACTTGCTCTCCCCTTGCGGACTAATCAGATATTCATCGGGCAACTGCAACAGAAAATCTGCCATATCAACAGTCAGAAACGGGACACGACTTTCGATGGAATGGGCCATGGAATTTCGATCTTCATAGCGCAGCAAGGAAGGAAGGCCACGACTGGTAATGCTGCGAATCATTTCACTGTGCAACAAGCTGCTGTTTTCCACCAGGTCAGCAACCGGCCGCATAACCACAGCGCGCTGCAGGAACCAATCTGTATTCAGCCATGCAGGTGTCAAATCCCTGCCGACCAGTTTATAGCCCAGCGGAATCAATGCCTGCGGCAGAAAATATTGCATTGTGCGATTCAGTACAAAGCCTGCACCGCGCTGTGGCCAGTCATTGGCATGTCGCAGATATTTCACAGCCTGCATCAACCTTCCCTTGCACAACAAACCAGCCAGTCGCGCACCATGATAGCCGGCGTAACCAGCCATCAACTCATCCGCGCCCTGACCATCCAGCATAACCTTGATGCCTGTTTCATGTGCCATTTTAAAGACCCTGAACTGGGCATAAATACTGGTGCTGCCAAATGGCTCACACTGCACACGAATCAGATCGTCAAGATCGGCCACCAACGCCGCAGCCCGGGGAGTCACTTTATGAACATGGCAATGCGCATGCGATGCGACGACATCGACCCATCGCTCTTCAGAAAGTTCCTGTTCATCGGCAATAAAGCTGAAGGTATGCAAATCGGCGTC
>CAZTGM010000071.1:0-6097 GCA_964613235.1 uncultured Zetaproteobacteria bacterium
AGTTGATATCGGCAGAGCAGACGTGTTTTGGTGCTGTAATATGGTTAGCCTTGGTGCAATGGTAACGACACATGCGCTGCATCATATTCGCCTGTTCTATGCCGCCTATTTTGCGGCCATGGGATTGATTCTGCCATTTTTCCCGGTGTTTCTGGATATGCAGGGCTTCGATGCCGGCAGTATTGGCCTGCTGGTCGGTCTGCTGGCTGCTGCCAAGGTAATTGCACCGCCTTGTGCAGGTAGTTTGCTGGATGGCCGTTCGGCCCGTTTTTCGCGCCATTTTGTCGTGTTGGCAGCCCTGCTTGGCGGAGTCCTGGCCTGGATGCTGGGCTGGTTTCATGATCTCTATCTTTTGGCAGTTGTTGTGTTCCTGTTCGGTGTGTTCTGGGCGACGATTTTACCGCTGACGGACGGGCTTTCGGTGTCTGTGGCCGAAACGGCGCTGGTGGATTACGGCCGGTTGCGGGTCTGGGGTTCGATCGGTTTTATTCTTGCTTCAGCCATTGGCGGTATCTGGCTGAACGGTGCGCATATGCAGTATTTTCCATTGCTGGTGGCCATGCTGATGGGTGTTATGGCGCTGGCGGCGCGAGGGTTTCCACTACATCCGCAAGCTATGTCGGCGGCAGATTCCGGCAATTCCACAGTTCGCTGGATGCCGTTTTTATTGTTGCTGCTGACAGCTTTTCTGATGCAGGCATCGCATGGTGCGTATTACGGTTTTTTCAGTCTTTATCTGGCTAATGCAGGTTACCAGGGCTGGCATATCGGCGCCTTCTGGATTGTCGGTGTGCTGGCCGAGGTGTTACTGATGTGGCGCTGGAGCAGGCCTTTGGAGCGCTGTAATCCAGGCCGGGTGTTTATCGTGTGTTTGCTGCTGGCTGCTTTGCGATGGGCAGGAACGGCCCTGACGGTTTCATGGTGGCTGTTAGTGCCATTGCAGCTTTTGCATGCAGCGACCTTTGCAGCATTTCATATTGTTGCCGTGACATCGGTGGGCAGATGGACAGGCGGAAGCAGACATGCATCAGCTCAGGGATGGTATTCAGCCATGGGTTTTGGTTTGGGTGGTACGCTGGGTATTATGGGCAGTGGCTGGGTGGTGGCGCAGACAGGTTTTGTGACGGCTTTCTGGTTGTGTGCCGCCATTGCCCTGCTGGCTATTCCTGTTGCCTGGCTAATCATACGCGAAGAAAGGCGTGAAGTCTGTTCACAGCTTAATCCATGATGACCGCTTCGATTTGATTGAGCAGTAACAGTGAACGGGTGCGCAGGCTTTCCTCACGCTGTTCGCTCTTCATTGTCGGTAATGCTTCATGAATATGGCACCAGCAGGGGTGGTGGGACCAGACCTGTTTGCCATAGTGCATATACTTCTTCCCTTTGGCATGTTGCAGCAGGGTTTCTATAGCCGTGGCCTTCAGGCGGGTCAGGCGTTGCAGACACAGGCGTCGTAACGCATGTGCCTCGTCTGTGCCCCAGACCGGAGAGCGGAACAGCTGCTCGAGATGATAGAACGGAATCAGATCGAAACTGGCCTGGGCGGCCTGCAGTGCCCGGGATGGCGGAAGGTCGTCGCGAGCAGCAAGTTTCAGTGCGCTGGCAAACTGGGCCAGATCCAGCAGTTTCAGCAGACGTGGTAAAACATGGTCTGGCAACTGGTCGATATGCGGAGGAAGATCGCGGTTGATACTGTTGATTGAATAGGATTTGCTGTTGCCGAAGCGATGCAGGGCTTTGAGCTGTCGCGTCAGCCAAGTCTGATCCAGCTGTGTGATATCTGCAATGCGTAGCAATTCTTCAGCAAATTGCAGCACAGCCTCCTGAATATACTGTTGCAGGGATGCCGCCGCATTGGCATCGGACAATGTCTGCCAGATGTCTTCAACCAGTGCACGCGATTCCAGCAGCGTTTCGCTGATGAACAGAGCCTCCACGATATGCGCCATGGAGTGATCCAGCAATGTTTGCAATTGCAGTGCGGCGGCGATGCCGAGGTGATTGACGATATGATTGGCTGCCTGTGTATGAATAATCTCACAGGCCAGCGGATGTTTGTCCAGTTGCAAGCGGTAACGACGTCGAATCCCTGCCGGGAAATAGTCGGCCAGTAACATGTCGGAAAACATGCTGAAGGTGGAATAGTTCTGTTCGTTCAGCAACTGGTGAATACGGTTCTTTTCCTGCCCCAGCAGTATGGCCAGCGTAGCCCGGTCAAATTGTTCGGGTGTTTTGTTGGCATCAAGCCAGCCGGTTTCCTGTAACATGGCGACAAGGCGTTCATGGCGCGGGCGTCGGCGCTGGCCATCAAACTCCGCCACATGCAGGGCGCGGGATTGCATCAGGTTATTGTGCAGGCATTGCTGCGTTACTTCCTCGCTCATTTGTTTCAACAGGCGGTTGCGCCGGCCAAATGGCAGCGAAATTTCCGGCGTGGAAGAAAACAGCAGCTTCAGATTTACTTCGTGGTCGGACATGTCCACGCCTGCGGAATTGTCGATGGCATCGGTATTGATCAGGCCGCCAGCCGCCGAAAACTCCATACGCGCCTGTTGAGTGAAGCCCAGGTTGCCACCCTCGCAGACAACCTTGCAGCGCAGCTCTGCCGCATCGATGCGAACCGCGTTATTGGCAGGGTCATAAACATCTTCATGGCGTTCCTGGCTGGATTTGACATAGGTGCCGATACCGCCGTTGTAAAGCAGATCGACAGGGGCTGAAAGAATCGCACGTATCAGTGCTTCGCCGGACAGCGTGTTGGCCTCAATGGCCAGCATGCGCCGGATGTTGGCCGGAATTTTGATGGCCTTGCCGGAGCGTTCAAATACGCCGCCTCCCTTGCTAATCAGTTCGGGGTTATAGGCATCCCAGCTGCTGGCCTCGCGGAACAGGCGGCGTCGTTCCGCACAGGCAGCCTGAATATCCGGCTCGGGATCGAGGAAAATATGGCGGTGATTAAATGCGGCCAGCAGACGGATATTGGGGTTGAGCAGCATGCCATTGCCAAATACATCACCGGACATGTCGCCGATGCCGACAACGCTGATGGGATCCTGCCATGCATTAATGCCGAGGCGGCGGAAATGTTCAGCAGCACAGACCCACGCGCCTCTGGCTGTGATGCCAATAGACTTGTGGTCGTAGCCATGTTTTCCGCCGCTGGCAAAGGCATCGCCAAGCCAGAACTTTCTTTCCAAGGCAATGGCATTGGCTTCATCGGAAAAGCGTGCAGTACCCTTGTCCGCAGCCACAACGAGATAGGGGTCATTGGCATCATTGTCGGCAATGCAAATGTTTGCCGCGGGCATGATGCCCTGTTCGGTACGGTTGTCCGTGATCGACAATAGCGAGTGGATGAATGTACGATATTGTTGCAGGACGAACTGCGGACCTTCGCCGTTACGGGTGACGAACCCCCCCTTGGCACCGGTGGGAATGATCTGACCGTTTTTGACGGTTTGCGTGTCCATCAGTTCGAGGACTTCCATGCGAAAATCCGATGGCCGGTCCGAATATCGAATGCCGCCGCGGGCGACAGGTCCGGCACGTAGGTGGACGCCTTCGAGGTGCGGTCCATGCACAAAGATTTCGCGCCATGGTCTGGGTTCGGGTGCAAAGCCCAGTTGTTGCGGATCGATTTTGACGGCAACAGGTGCGCCGGTTGTGCGGGTGAAGGCATTGGTGCGAAGGCTGGCCTGCACCAGATCTCCCAGTGCTCTGAACCAGCGATCTTCAGTCAGGGTTTTTACGTTTTCCAGCGCACCCAGAAACGCCAGTCTGGCCGTTTCAATATCGCGCGATCTGAGCGTCGGGTCATGTCGTTGCACAAACCACTCAACTATATGGTGGCTGCAGTCTGCATGTTTCAGCAGCATGTCGATTAACGGTGAGCGGGCGGCATCGGGCATCAGCTGAATCAGGTGATTGCGCAGCGTGATCAGGATGCTGACATGGTTGATGTCAAGGCCGGTGGCCAGGATCAGTTCGTTCAGCGGATCGTGATCGGCTTCGTGATTAAATACCTGATCCAGACCCTGTTTCAGCCTGGCCAGGGATTCGTCGTGCAGGGTGTAATTGCAGTGTGCAACAATGCGGTTGATGCGTATTTGCCGTTCGGCCTTGCCGATCGGCACCATGGCTTCCTGTTCGGCCAGAATACCGAATGCCTGAATCTGGTTGACCATGAGGCCCAGCAGCAGGGGCTTTGCGGACAGAATGTGGATTTCCAGTTGCTGCTCGCCGGTTTGCAAAATGCGTATGTGAATGCGCCCGTCCTCATGGATTTTGTTTCTGGCTTCCATATCACGCCACAGCTGTTCAGGCGGAAAAATATGTTCATACAAGGGCGGTACGGTGAGTGCTTCGGCCAGAGCTTCGGGGATATTGAGGCGGTGACTGTGTTCGAGGATGGCGTTTTTGGCACGATCCTTCCAGAAAGTGATGGCATCACTGACGGTGCGTTGCAACAGGCACGGGTCGACTGTGCTGATGCGTTTGCCGTTGCGCAGCAAGGAGTCGCAGTAAACCAGAATGACCCGATGCGGTCCGATGCCAATGCTTTCATGTCCATGCACGATGATTCCTGTGTGGCGCTGGATGCGGGCAATCAGTGACCGGAAGGTATTGGGGCCATAACGCAGAGCTGAAATGGCGATATAAACAACAGGCGTGCCGGCTATGCTCGGTTGCAGAATATCGCAGGCGGCATCCGTGGCGCTGGCCAGGTCCACGGTGTTACGCAGTGGTTTCAGCCAGTCTTCAATGCGCGTGTACATCAGCACAGGCTTGGGAAGACGGTCATAAATCGTGCGAATTTCCCGATGATAAAAGGCGGAGTGGCGCAGCAGTCCGGTGCTGCCGAGAATACGCCAGCCAGCAGCCAGTACCGGTATATGACTGGCGTTGGTATGGCGTGCACTGCGCGAAAAATGGCCGATAATGATGATATGCTTCAGTTCGGTGTGTTCATGCTGTTGCCAGGTAATGCGCATCACTTCGACATTGGCTGCGCTGTACAGGTACTGGTGTGTGGCTGCCAGGGGCAGCCATTCGACGCCAGTCTTTTGCGGAGGTGCCAGTGCGGCAATGGCTTCGGACAGGCCCGGCGCAATGTGTTGCATGGTTCTGCTGTTTCTGAACAGGCCCAGGCGCCGTGTGTTGTGTTTCAGGCCAAAAAACAGGTAGCGATTGTCATTCAGCCACTCGAGCAGGGCGCCTGCATCGGGATTACTGCTCAGCAGGTAGGTTGCACATTGCGCTACCTGCTTGCGCATGGCACTGAAGTCCCGCACCGACAACTGTACGGCCTGCAGAATGGCGTGAATATCCCTGACAAAGGGTCGGATATCGTTGACCAGTGTGGCTGAGATATGCAGCGCGATAAACATGAAGTTGGAATCGGCATATTCGCCGGGCGCTTTGAGCTCCAGCATGCATTGTTTGTCATCACATTCCATCATGGCGACCATGGTTTGCTGCATCAGTGGGGTGATGCCTTTTTTCAGCAGATAGCCTTTGATGGCATCCAGAAAGAAAGCCTGATCCGGACAGCGAATGGTGAGAATATGGCGATGCAGGTCCTGATGTGAAAGCGAGGTGACCTGCAGGGCAATATCGCCGCGACGCGGGCCTGTCGGAAGCAGTTGCATGAAGTTATGGAGCAGTACGGCGGCCACCCGCGGAGGGATGTGTTCAATATGTTGCTCGATACGCGCCTGATCAAGCAATTGAATCAGCTGCTGACGCAATGATCTCATAAGCACCTCGTGTTGGCAGTCTATACTTCCCGTCTGGCGTTTGTCGATCCCCGCACTGTCACCTGCGCTGTGCTGGCAGAATTTGATGCATTGAAGTATGCTGCCAGTTCATGCTTAAGAAACGGGGATGATACGTATGCATGATGGTGTACACGGGCACAGGCAACGTTTGCGACAGCGTTTTGCTGCCAGCGGTTTCGATGGCTTTCACGATTATGAAGTGCTGGAGTTATTGCTCACCTATGCTATCCCGCGTGTGGATGTAAAGCCGATTGCCAAGCGTTTGCTGCATGTGTTCGGTACGCTGGCCGGTGTGTTCGATGCGCCGGTGGCGGAATTGA
>CAZTGM010000072.1:0-5948 GCA_964613235.1 uncultured Zetaproteobacteria bacterium
CTCCGTGCTTTGTGTGCATGATCTCATAAATGAACCGGTTTTTCGAGGTTCCCAACAGTTGCTCAAAACCGGCAGCAATTTCCTTCAGTTCATCCGCTGTTTCCTGCGCTGCAATTTTTTCCAGTTCCTGTTTCGAACCCTGTTTCACGGCCTGAGCGATCTTCATCAGGCGATTAAACAGCGACTGCAGCAATGCCAGCGCGCCCAGCACGATCACCATCGCCAGCAACAACACCACCAACTCATCAGTAGCTGATAATTGTGTCAGCCAACCGTGCCGCGACAGCAGATAAAGGAACACCACAAAGGGAACAAGAAACAGCAATAATGAGAACACCCGAAACTGCAGCGAAAGCCTGTGCTCCGTAATGCTAAGCTTTTTGTTCCACGAACCCATATGCCCCCTCCCATGCATATCACATGCATGCATAATCATATTATTTTCTCAAGGCTTGTATCTCTTTACTTAGATGTTGAATGAGCAACATGCATGGCTATCAATACCGCATCGGACAAGCGTCCCTGCCAGCGCACTACAAAAAAGTGACTTGGCTCACATTTGACCTTCATCCCTGAAAATCTATGCTTGGGCAATGTCAGATACGACCATTGACCCGTCCATTCCCTATCGGCTCCCACGCCATCTGGCCCAGACCCTGATCGGCAGGATCTTGCAGCACGGTGCCCCCGCCTGCGGCCTGCTTTATCACAGTAGCGACAGTCCCGCTATTGCAGCAGGTAACTGCTGCAATGATGCGCCGGCGCTCATGGACGATATACGCCGACATATCGCATGTGGCCACCGGCCTGTCGGCATCTATCTGTTTGGCCGGCCAAACGATCTGTCGCTGACAACATCCGCGGCCCGGGCACATACATGCTGTCATGACATCACCCTGCTACTGGAATTATCCGCCGATACGAAAGGGCGCGTCGAGCTGGAGGGCTTTGTCTACCGTGATGGCAGACTGCAGCCCCTGAATGTGCAGCTGGAAGAAGACGGAATACTGTACCCCGATTGCGTTAATCGCTAGATTTTCCCGATGCGTATCTGCTATGTAGGCCTGAATCACCGCACGGCGCCAGTTGAACTGCGCGAGTGCCTAGCTATTGGCGCGCAGGACATCGGCTCCATTCTTCAGGAAATGGTCCGTCATCCCGCCATTCGTGAAGCAGCGCTGCTGTCCACCTGTAACCGCGTGGAAATGACCGTCGTCACACACGATCCGGATGCCGCTATCGCCGCACTGCATGAATGGTTTGCGCGCAAGGCCACCATGGACCTGGAACAGGTCATCGAACATCTCTACTCCTACACGACAGATGATGCCGTGCGCCATCTCTACGCTGTTGCCGCGGGGCTGGATTCGCTGGTACTCGGTGAACCGCAGATTCTCGGGCAGGTCAAGGCATCCTACGAGTATGCGCTGGATGCCGGCACGGCCGGCCATATCCTGCACCGCCTTTACCAATCAACCTTTGCAGCGGCCAAACGCGCGCGCAGCGAAACGGCCATCGGCAAGCAGGCCGTTAACATCTCCTCCTGTGCCGTGGAACTGGCCAGGCATATTTTCGGTGACCTGACGGGTAAAACGGTCATGCTCATCGGCGCCGGCGAAATGGCCGAGCTTGCAGCCACACATCTGCGTGCCCAGGGATGCGCCAATATCCTCGTTGCCAATCGCACGTTAGAACGCGCTCGCAAACTGGCGCAGAACTTCGACGGCCATGCACTGATGCTGGACGATATCGATCAGTATCTGGATGCAGCTGATATCGTGCTCTCCAGCACCGGCGCCAACACCTTCGTACTCTTGCCCGATACCGTGGAATGCGCCATCCGCAAGCGCAGAAACCGCCCGATGTTCCTTGTTGATATTGCCGTACCACGCGATATCGATCCGCGTATCGCCGATCTCGATGACATCTATCTTTACGATATTGATGATCTGCAACAGGTCGTACAGGGCAACCGGGAGCAACGCGAACAGGAAGCGGAAAAGGCACGAGGCATTCTGCATAAAGAAGCCGAAGCCTTCCTGAACTGGCTGAAATCGCTGGAAACAGTACCGCTGATCCGCAATATCCAGACACATATGGAGCAATTGCGTCAGGAGGAGCTGGCCAAGGCGGAAAAATATCTCAAGGGACTGAGCACGGAACAACGCGAAGCTATGGATCGCTTCAGCCGCGCATTGATGAAACGCTTCATGCATCCGGCATTGAAAACACTGAAAGCCCTGCCTGCCGATATCGAAGGCGACCTGCTGATGGGCTCGGCCAACCGCCTGTTTGGCCTGGAGCAAATGCATACATCGGCAAACGAGGCCAACAAGGAGTCCGATGAACGACCGTTACGATGATATTCTTCGTCGTCATGATGAACTCGCACGCACGCTCTCCGATCCGGACATCGCCAGTAACGCCAAAAAATTCAGTCGCCTGTCCAGGGAGTTTTCCGAGCTTGCGCCTGTGGCTGAAACCATCGACAAATTACGGCAATTGCAGCAGCAACTGGCCGAGCAGCAACAGATGCTCGACGATCCCGACTGCGATGCCGAATTGCGCAGCCTGATTCATGACGATATCGCGCAGCTGAAAACAGATATCGAGGCCATTCGCGAACAACTGACCGTACTGTTGCTGCCCAAAGATCCGAATGATGACCGCAATGTAATCCTGGAGATCCGTGCCGGTACCGGCGGCGATGAGGCTGCATTGTTTGCTGCAGACCTGTTTCGCATGTACAGCCGTTTCGCCGAATTGCACGGTTTCCGCGTAGAAGTACTCTCGGCCAATGAGACAGGTATCGGTGGTTTCAAGGAGATCGTCGCCCAGATCTCAGGTCAGGGTGCCTATTCGAAACTGAAATTCGAATCCGGGGTACATCGCGTACAACGCGTACCGGAAACCGAATCCGGTGGCCGCATCCACACTTCCGCTGTCACCGTGGCCGTATTGCCCGAAGCCGAGGATGTCGATATCGATATCCGGCCGGATGATCTGCGTATCGATGTCTACCGTGCTTCCGGCGCCGGCGGCCAGCATGTGAACAAGACGGAATCCGCCGTACGCATCACGCACATTCCCAGCGGCATCGTCGTCACCTGTCAGGATCAGTCCAGCCAGCACAAAAACAAGGCCAGGGCCATGAAAGTGCTGCAGGCCCGACTCTTTGATCAGCAACAGCAGGCCGCGCATGACGAGCGTTCCGAAACGCGGCGTTCGATGGTCGGCAGTGGTGACCGTTCCGAACGCATCCGCACCTACAATTTTCCGCAGGGCCGCATCACCGACCATCGCATCAATCTAACGCTGTACAAGCTCGAACAGGTGCTCAACGGCGATATGGACGAACTGGTTGACGCGCTGCTATCACACCATCAGGCGGCTCTGCTGGCCAGTCAGCAATGATTGCCCGCACCCTGCTGCTGCAGGCTTGTGAACGCCTGCAACAGGCCGGCTGCGAACAACCACGACTGGATGCCGAATGTTTGCTGGCTCATGCCTGGAACATCACTCGCACCACGTTGTACATGCGTATGACCGATACGGTACCGCAAGAGGTCATACACACATTCCTTGCCGCCATCGCACGTCGGCAACAGCGCGAACCGCTGGCCTATATTACCGGCGAGCGCGAATTCTGGTCCCGCTCCTTCCTGGTCAATCAACATACACTGATTCCGCGCCCGGAAACAGAACACCTGATCGAAGCCGTATTGCGGCATATGCCGCAAAGGGATCGGGCATGGCATGGCTGTGATATCGGTACCGGTTCCGGCTGCATCGCCATAACGCTGGCCTGTGAATATCCCAGAGCGCGTCTGCTGGCCACGGATATTTCCCACGCTGCCCTGTGTATGGCGCAGCGCAACGCGCGACAGCTACAGGTGCACAAACGCCTGCAATGGCTGCAGGCTGACCGGCTCACAGCCCTGCATGACAATGCCCGCTTCGCTCTGATCATCGCCAATCCGCCCTATGTCGCCTGTCATGAAATGGCACAGCTGGCACAGGAATTGCGCTTTGAGCCTGAGCATGCGCTGACCGACCAGGCCGATGGTCTGAGTCATTTGCGCGATATTCTGCAGCGGGGAGCACAACTGTTAAGCGAAAACGGTCTGATCATTGTGGAAACAGGAACCTGCGGCCTGCCGCCAACGCCTGCGATGCTTACACTGATGGAGGAAATCCGCGATCTGGCCGGCCTGCTGCGCGGCGGAGTTTACCGACGCCTATAACGGTGCGCGATACAATAACGGCACGGCCATCTCGCTGATACCAAGATATTGCATTTCTTCCAGCAGATGCCGACGCGTTAGCGGAATTTCGTCGAGAAACTGACGTTTGCCATCGCGATACGCCAGCCTGGCAAAAATGCCGATGGCCTTGATATGCCGTTGCCAGGCCGTCAGGCGCAACATGCGATGCCACTCCATCTCATCGGCAAACGCTTCGTGCAAGGCTTCCGGCAATGCCGCAAAAAAACAGCGACTCCACTGCAAACGCAGTACTTCAGCGTAATCCTGATAGCAATCATACAGCAATGAGGCCAGATCATAGGTCACCGGCCCCATGACGGCATCCTGAAAATCGATAATACCCAGCGCTGATCGATCAGCCGGCAGCATCAGATTACGACTGTGAAAATCCAGATGCACAGGTACGCGTGGCAGGGCAACAAGATATTCAAGATTTGGTAACAACGCTGCATGAAAGGCTTCCCGTTGTTCCATGGATAGCGTTATGCCTGCCACATGCGGCAGGTACCAGTCGAGATAAAGATCGCATTCGCGCTGCATACGCATCACATCGAACACAGGCAAGCCTTCAGGAGGTGGTGCAGCCTGCAATCGATGCAACTGGCGTAAGGCATCGGCAAACAACGCATCCAGTGCCCCGCCCTGTGCCGCAAAGCCGGCCCAGGTCATATCGCCAAAATCTTCCAGCAACAGCAGTCCGTTCGTTTCATCCGCCGCATGCAAACACGGCACCCGCAACCCGGCCTGTTCCAGCCACTGCCGCACGCGCAGAAACGGTGCCGTATCTTCCATGGGCGGCGGTGCATCCATCAGCACATAGGTTCGCCCCTGAGTCTGTACACGGAAATATCTGCGAAACGAGGCATCGCCGGATAAGGGCCGGATCGCAGCCTGCTCGCCCAGCACACCATCGATCCAGCGACGGCGCAAACCGCTGCGTTTATCGTCGAGCATACACCACCAGGCCGCGAAGATGAAGCTTTTTCTCAATATCTTCCCTGGCATGATCGGCCAGCAACTGACTGTGAAACGGCCCGGCAATCACGCGAAACCAGCGCCCCTTGCCCGTCAGTTCCACGGCCTGAATATAGGCTGAGACATGTGCTTTCTGCAGGCGATGCAACAAGGTACGGGCATCGCTTTCACGTTTGAATGAGCCGACCTGAATATGATAACGCAAGGTCGCAGGCGATACCTTTGCCATCTCCTGCTCGATCAGCTGCGAAACATCATCCTTTTTCCGGACATGCTTTGCCGCCACTGGCGCGGAATGACTTTCGGACAAAGGTGCCGGGGTTACCGATTGTCTGGGTAACTCGCTGTAGAAGGTCAGATCACCGACATCGCCCTGCTGTGCCTGCAAACGCTGCTGCAATGCCCTGTTCTCCGTCTGCAATTTGTCAATCTGCTGCTGCCGTGCCGTAATTTGTTGCTGCAATCGCTGTTCGGCTTCGTGATCCACGCGGACAATAACCTTGCCCTGACTTTTACCGACCCATAAACCCAGCGCGAAACAGACAACCATCAGCATCAGTGCTGCAATCATCCACCATGTGTTGGCCGCCGCTGTTGTTTTCTTCCTTCCCGCCTTTCGTCGGGATGATGCTTTGACACTTGCCAAACCCCGTCCTGCCACTACATCCGCTCCGCCGCATTCCCCCCCATCCACCGTAACCCCCACGT
>CAZTGM010000073.1:0-5943 GCA_964613235.1 uncultured Zetaproteobacteria bacterium
TTGTATGCATTGGTGTTGGCCTTTATTATCATGGGGCAGGGATAAGCCATGCCGCAGTTCGATGCTGCACATTTTCCGGCCGAGATCATCTGGACGCTGGTCTCGTTTGCGTTGCTGTTTGCCTTGCTCAAATGGCTGGTGTTGCCACGGATTATTGCCGCACTGGAAGCGCGTACGCGCATGATACGGGAAGAAATCGAGCAGGCACGTGCGCAACGGGAGCAGGCTGAGACCATTCGCCTGCAATATGAACAGCGTTTGCAGGATATTGCTGCCGAAGCCAAACGTATGTTTGACGAGGCGGAAGTGCGGATCAGGCAGGAACGTCACCGTGTTATGGGTGAGTGGAAGGCGGAGATGAAACGCCGGGAAATGAGTTTTCACGATGAGATGGAAATGGCCAGACAGCAGGCATTAAGGGATATTCGTCAGAAGACCGCTGAACTGGTGACTGAAGCTACCGAAAAGCTGCTGCAGCGCCATATCGGGGAACAGGACGTCGATGCCGTGGTGGATGATATCCTCGGTCATCTGCAGCAAGAGGAGCGAAAGCACACCCGGCATTGAGCCATTACCGGGCTTTTTCGCCATTAAATTGATCACACTTTTTATACCATGGAGTTGCAGTTTGAATATTTGTCAGATGGGCATACTCCTGTGCTTGTCTTGTACAAGCAATATGATGATATAGATATGTGAGGCACAAGGCATTCGTTCCCTTGATTTCAATGTTGATCCGGATTTTGCACATTGTGTGGATGCTCTGGTGGTGGATCTGAATTATCTAAAGGATAAGCCGCGTCAGCGTTATATCGACAATATGCAGGATTGCTGACGGCTTGCCCGCTGGCTTGTCGGCCGGCATAGTTGAATCATGCGTATTCGCCTCGGTTTATTGTTTATTCTGTTGCTAACGGCTTTGGCGACAGGTTACTGGCTGCGGCCCTGGCTAATTGCACCGGAAGCTACGCCACGACTGGTAGAGCCGCGCGGTGATCTTGCCGCAGATGAACAGAGTACCATTACGTTGTTTGAACAGGCCAGCCCCTCGGTGGTATTTATTTCCACATTGACGGAGGTCGTGGATCCATGGACGCGTCGCGTTTTCCAGACCCGGCAGGGTACCGGTTCAGGCTTCATCTGGGATGCGGAAGGCCATGTGGTAACCAATTTTCATGTTATCAAGGGAGCCGGCAAAGCCACGGTACATCTTCAGGATGGACGCGCCTTTACGGCTGTGCTGATCGGCGCCAGTCCGGATCATGATCTGGCAGTATTGCGAATCAATGTGCCGTTCGATCCGCCACCGCCTATTCCTCTGGGAGATAGCAGCACCCTGCGTGTGGGGCAGAAAGTATTTGCCATCGGCAACCCGTTCGGGCTGGATCATACGCTGACCACGGGCATTGTTTCGGCGTTGGATCGAACACTGGCCACTGAGGGCGAAACCATTCGTCATCTGATTCAGACCGATGCGGCAATTAATCCGGGCAACTCCGGTGGTCCGTTGCTGGATTCGGCCGGACGCCTGATTGGTGTGAATACGGCCATTTATTCGCCGTCCGGTGCTTATGCCGGCATTGGATTCGCGATTCCTGCCGATCAGGTGAATGATGTTGTGCCGCAACTGATTGCCTATGGTCAAATCATTCGGCCTTATCTCGGCGTGCTCAGTGATGAGCGTTTCTCCGCTGCTGTACTGGCCAGACTGGGAATCGATGGCGTGCTGGTGTTGAAAGTGGAAGCTGGCTCTCCGGCAGCCGCAGCAGGGCTGCAGCCGGCACGCATGGCCTGGGACGGCGGTGTGATTCCAGGTGATGTCATTATGGCGATCAACGGCCAGCCGGTTGCATCATTGAAAGCATTACGCAAGTTGTTGGCGGATATGCATGTCGGTGATGTGGTGAAACTGAAAATATGGCGGAAGGGTGATATTCGGGAGATTGAAGTTACACTTGCTGCACCTCGCAAAGGGAGGGCTGGCATGCGGACAGGGTCGACCGGGTTATGAAGCCTCGGGAGTGTAAGGCATGAATATTTTCGATGCAATTATGTTTGGTCTGGCGGGGTTAAATGCTTTGCTGACGGATATCGCCCATGCCTGGGCGCCGTACGCTGTACCATTGATGATGGTTTCAGGCGTTTTGTTTGTGTTATTACTTGTTTTCAAACTGGCCACGCAGCGAGGCAAGCATCTTTTTGCATCACTGATATTCATGCTGTCGATCTTTGTGATTTCTGCAGCGATTCATTTTGCTTCCGGTTTGCCGGCCATGGAACACTGGGCGGTGCAACACCTTCCCGGCTGGCTACACGAATGATGACGTGTGCTTATTAATACCAAAATAGCAGGTATGTTTCGGGTACCTGAAATTGTGCTTGCTCCCTGCTGGCCGGGTTAATCGTCGGCGATATTGAGTACCAGCTTGCCGGCCATGCCGCCGGCCTCAATGCGGCGGTGTGCATTTGCCGCCTGTTCCAGAGGAAGGGTGTCGGTGACAAACACGGATAATCTGCGTTCCTCAAAGAACTGCCCGCATTGTTCGAGAATGGCGGCATGGTGTTCCGCTCCTTCTTGCAGGCCCAGTACCATTGGCGTCAGCATCAGTTCCTGCGATACGCGGATATTGCGCAGACGCAGGGTTTTCCAGTCGCTATCTTCCGGCACTTGCAGGATGGTGACCAGGTCGCCGTAGACGCGTACGGCTGGAACCAGTTGATGAAATGCCTTGTCTCCGACGGTATCGAATGCGACATCGACGCCTTTTCCTTCGCTCCATTGCAACAGTGCTTCGGTGACGTCTTCATCGCGATAGCGGATGATATGATCGGCGCCAAGTTCGCGCACCAGTGCTGCTTTTTCCTCGGAGCTGACGCTTGTGGCAACTTCACAACCGGCAATTTTCGCCAGCTGAATGGCCATATGGCCAACGCCACCGGCGCCGGCATGAATAAACACCTTTTGTCCGGCCTGCAGCCTGGCGCGATCAAACAATGATTCCCAGGCTGTAATCAGCACCAGTGGTGCAGCAGCTGCAGTCGCAAAATCCAGGCAGGCGGGCATGGTGGCGACATAAGCCTCGGGCACGCAGGCATATTCGGCATAATTACCGCAAGCCTGGCCCAGGCCGCCATAGCAATAATAAACGCGATCACCCGGCCTGAATTGCAGTACCTTGCTGCCAACGGTTTCGATAATGCCTGCACCATCGCAACCAAGAATGGCCGGTGGTTCGCCGAAATACAGACCGCGCTGACGCAGCTTGGTATCTATGGGGTTTACACCCGCAGCATGTACGCGCACGAGTACCTCATGATCGCGAGGGGTGGGTTTTTCCACAGACTGCAGGCTGAGTACATCGGGGGAGCCGGCTTGTTGCATAATGATTGCGCGCATGAGTGTCTCCTGTTGTCGCGGGTGGAGTTGGCGGCAAGTGTAGCGCTGTCTGAAACGGGCTGACAGATCTCTGTTGGATCTGTACACTGGCTTCGCTGGAAATCGGAGCGTGGATATGAACAAGGTCGGGCGTGTGGAACTTTTTGATACGACATTGCGGGATGGCGCGCAGATGTCCGGCATTCATTTTTCCGCCGAAGATAAATGGCGTATTGCACAAATGCTGGCCGATTTCGGCATGGACTGGATTGAGGGAGGCTGGCCCGGAGCCAGTCCCAAAGACGATGCGTTTTTTGCGCTGGCCAGAGAACGGCAATGGCACAAAAGCCGTCTGGTGGCATTCGGTTCAACGGCCCGGCCGGGAGGCGATGTCGCCTCAGACCGGCAATTATTGCGCTTGCTTGATAGCGGCGCGGATGCCCTGTGTATCTTCGGTAAGGCATGGCCATTGCATGTGGAAAAAGGACTGGGCATTTCGCGACAGCAAAATCTGCAACTGATTTATGAATCCATACACTTTCTGCGCCAGCATGTGGCTACGGTGTTTTTTGATGCGGAGCAT
This sequence comes from uncultured Zetaproteobacteria bacterium, assembly GCA_964613235.1. Lineage (GTDB taxonomy): Bacteria > Pseudomonadota > Zetaproteobacteria > Mariprofundales > Mariprofundaceae > J005. Next base: position 3,960 of record CAZTGM010000073.1, read on the forward strand.
TTTTTTGATGGCTGCAAGGATGATGCGGCGTATGCGCTGGAGGCTTTGCAGGCCGCGCGCGATGGGGGAGCGCAGGCGCTGGTGTTGTGCGATACCAATGGCGGTACGATTCCCTTCGATATTGCGCGCATGACACAGGCGGCCATTGAGGCTTTTCCCGGCAGCACGATTGGTATTCATGCGCATAATGACTGTGAAATGGCTGTGGCCAATACGATTGCCGCCGTACGTGTGGGGGCGCGTCTGGTGCAGGGTACGATCAATGGTATTGGCGAGCGTTGCGGCAATGCGAATCTGGTTTCCGTGATTCCGACCCTGCAACTGAAAATGCGTATGGATTGTGGTATCGATGCGGCAAATCTGCAATGTCTGAAAGAACTGTCGGGGTTTGTCAACGAAATGGCCAACCGCCGGCCATGGAAGCATCAGCCTTATGTTGGTGTATATGCTTTTGCACATAAGGGGGGCGTTCATGTCTCGGCCATACGAAAGGAAAGTCGTATGTATGAGCACATCGCCCCGGCCCTGGTGGGCAATTCGCAACGGATCCTTGTTTCCGATCAGGCAGGACGCAGCAATATTCTGAGTAAAATGCAGGAGCTGGAGCCAGAGGCGGGGCTGAATGCCGATGATCCGGTTGTGGCCGAGGCCGTCCAGCGCATCAAGGAACTGGAATCGATGGGCTATGTCTTTGAGGGGGCGGATGCATCGTTCCGCCTGTTGCTGAAACGGGCCATGGGCCAATATCAACGGCATTTTGAACTGATCCGTTTTCGCGTTTTTGATGAAAAGCGTGGTCATCATCAGTCACCGGAGTGTGAAGCGACTGTGCAGTTGCGGGTGGGCAAGCGTCTGCTGCATACAGCAGCTCTGGGTAACGGGCCGGTCAATGCGATGGACAATGCCTTGCGTGCCGCACTCTCGGATGCCTATCCGACACTGGCGCCAATGCGTTTGAGCGATTTCAAGGTGCGCGTATTGTCTACGCAGGAAGCGACGGAGGCAGCAGTGCGCGTGCTGATTGAATCCACCGATGGTAGTCGCAAGTGGAGTACGGTCGGGGTATCCACGGATGTGCTGGAGGCGGCTTACCGAGCATTGAATGATGCCATCGAATATAAATTGATGGTCGATGGCGTCGCATCGCCGGATGAATGACAGGGAGGGAAATCATGCAACAGCGCAGATGTGAACCATGCCGGGGTGGTATTCCACCGTTAACGCAACAGCAGGCGGAGCAGTATCTGGAGGAAGTCCCCGGCTGGACCTTGATTGAATCGGCGACCAGATTGCGGCGTTCGTTCTCGTTTGACAATTTTATGCAGGCTCAGGCCTTTGCCTGCCAGGTGGGAGAGTTGGCTGAAGAACAAAATCATCATCCGGATATTTGCTATGGCTGGGGTTATTGTACGGTGGTGTTTTATACGCACAAAATCGGTGGCCTGCATGAAAATGATTTTATTATGGCCACCCTTGTCAATGCCTTGCCAAAAGACGCCTGATGATGGTTGTGTGGCGTGTTTTTCATGTCTGTGTAATCCAGGTCACAATAATTGCTTGAAAATAAAAGGAATTTTATGTTCTCCTCATGATGTCGTCAGGAATGGCCGGGCAAAGTTTGCCCACATGTAAAGACAACATGACAAGGAGTTGAATATGAAAGCAGTAAACAAGCTGATTGAAGAATATCTGGATGCGGTTGAAGTCGCACATGGTCGCGAAACCCGCAAGAATACCAGCGTGCGCTGGACCGGTGGCACGCAAGTCGTGCTTCATCATGCAGCCAATGACGAACGCCGCCTGGTTGAGATTGGCAGGCTGCGCTCCATGACCAAGCATCTGCGTAAGGCAGCCTGATTCGTTACGATTAGCGCTTTATTGCAATGAATACCTCAAAGAGGCTCTGGGTTACCAGGGCCTCTTTTGTGTTTAGTCGCCCCTGAATAATTCATAACCTATTGTAACCATTGGATAATTCTCACAT
>CAZTGM010000074.1:0-4896 GCA_964613235.1 uncultured Zetaproteobacteria bacterium
GAAAGGCGACCACGGTGGCCAATCAAATTTACAGCACTATAGGGACACTACCGGAAATAGCAGAAGCAACATTCAGGTCTATACATCCATACACAGGTGATGGAAAAAGCCGGGCCCTACGAAGCAGGCAGAGGCGGTTGAGACAGCGAATCAGGTCATCATGTTTATTCATTGGGATGAGGTGTGTGACCCGAACAGTAGTAAGGCCGGTTTGACCGAGATCATAGTGGCCAAGCAGCGCAATGGGCCCATTGGCGATGTGCAGCTTGTATCTCTGATAGAATATGCCCGATTCGGGAATCTGGAACATGATGAACATTGAGTGGATCGTATACGACACATCTTGTCGCATGGCAGTCCAGTGTTTGGGATCTTGAATCTTTTTCCTGAGGGTAGGCCATGGATTTTACAACAATTACACTGAGAAATCCGCAAAGCGATCATATCCGGCAGGCGCCGGTCGGTTTTTCCTGGACGGTGCTGCTGTTCGGATTCTTTCCGCCGCTGTTTCGCGGCGATTGGAAATGGGCCGTGATCATGCTGCTGCTCGCCCTGCTCACCTGGGGCGTGAGCAATATTCTGTTCGCGTTTCTCTACAACAAACTCTATATCCGGGATCTGATCGGAGCCGGCTTTGTGGTCCGTGGTGTAGGCGAGGGAAGTATGGAGGATATCCGTGAAAAGCTGGGTATTGACCTTCCATGTGCGGATAGCGACTGACAGGTGGTCAGCGTGTCCGAACGTTTACGAAATATCATTGCAGAAAGTGATGCCGTACTGATTGCTGCTGGCGCAGGCATGGGTGTGGAGTCCGGTCTGCCGGATTTCCGCGGTCGTGAAGGGCTGTGGCGCGCCTATCCGCCGCTGCGCCGCCATGGCCTGAGCTTTGAGCAACTGGCCAGTCCGCGTTTGTTTGCCACGAATCCGGCTCTAGCCTGGGCCTTTTACGGCCATCGCCTGCACCAGTATCTGCAGATCCGTCCGCATGCAGGGTTTGCGCAGTTACTGCAGTTATGCCGTAGCAGGGCGCAGGGGTATTTTGTCGTGACAAGCAATGTGGACGGCCATTTCCGGAAGGCCGGCTTCGATGAGGTGCGTATGCTTGAGGTGCATGGTTCCATCCTGCATCTGCAGTGCCTGAAGCCGTGCACGGACGAGATATGGCCGGTCGATCCCGATGCGGTGGCCGTGGACGAGGCGCGGTTTACTGCCGTGCGCATGCCGCACTGTCCGCATTGCGGTGCTCTGGCGCGCCCGAACATCCTGATGTTCGACGATGATGGCTGGCTGGGCTGGCGGACAGAGCACCAGTGGGCGCGTTATCGGCGCTGGCTGCACGATCTATGGGCCGGGAAGAAGCGGCTGCTGATTGTTGAGATCGGTGCAGGCACCGCCATTCCGACAATCCGGAATATCACCGAAGGCCTGCACCGGGAAATGGACGGAGCCATGCTCGTGCGCATCAATCCGCAAGAGCATCGCGTGCCGGCCGGCGCGATCGCCCTGCGCTACGGCGCTCAGGAAGGCATTTCCCGGCTTGTCGAGCATTTCCGGCCATGAAGGGGTATCCGGTGAGCGTGTATTCTACAGCCCTGATCGGGCTGGGAGGTTGCGGGGCGAACATGCTGGCAGACTGGCTTCCACATCTGCCGGCGCAGTTGCGCTGCCTGATTATGGACCGGGCTGAAGAAATGCCGTATGCGCCGAAGCCCGTGCATGCCCTTTCCCTGCCGGGCATCAGGTCCGTTCATGCCACGGTGGAATATATGCACAGCGTACAGGCGGAGGTGCAGGCCAGTCTGGATGCCCGCCTGACGGATATTGAGGCCATACTGCAGGGATATGAACGTGTGGTTCTGCTGGCCGGTCTGGGCGGCGTGGTTGGCAGCCATGCCACGCTGTGGCTGGCTGCGCACCTACTGGCAACAGGCCGGCATGTTGCGGCATGTCTGGTCATGCCGTTTACCTTCGAGAGGGAAACGATGCTGGTGGCGGAGCGGATACGGGAGCGGATTCATCCGGATGTTCGAACCATATTTTGCCTGAACGACGAACTTTACCGTCATCTGCCACCGGGCACATCCATGACGGCAGCGTTTCGGCACATGAATCGACAGGCCTGTTCGCTTTTCTTGTCATGGTGATGATAAGATGCATTTGAAGATAGTCTGCAGTGATCACAGGTGACGTCTTTGGTTGGCGGGGTTGACATTTAGTCATAGTTAGCTAAGAATGATTTCCAGGTTTTTGGAGGCGATAATGAAACAGGTGAACATGCACGAAGCGAAGACGCATTTGTCGCGACTGATTGATGAGGTGGAGCATGGTGAGGAGGTGATCATCGCCCGTCATAATCGCCCTGTGGCTAAGCTCGTAATGATTTCGCATGGCTTTCGGTCACCGGGCAGTATGAAGGGTGAGATCAGTATGGCCGATGACTTCAATGCACCTTTGCCTGAGGGCATGCTGGATGCATTTGAAGGAGAATCGCATTGAATCTTCTGCTGGATACACACGCTTTGCTATGGTGGCTGGCCGATGACAAAAAGTTGAGCTCAAATGCGCGAACATGGATTTCGGATCCGGGCAATCAGGTTTTCGTAAGTGCTGTCAGTGGCTGGGAAATTGGCATTAAGCGTGCACTGGGAAAACTTGATGTCGATGCGGATCGTGTGCTGGCGGAAGTGCAACATAATGGATTTGAGCAGCTGCATGTGCATTTTCGGCATGGCCTTGCTGCAGGCGCGTTGCCGGCACATCATCGCGATCCGTTTGATCGCATGCTCATTGCGCAGGCGCAATGCGAGGGATTGAAGCTGGTCAGTATAGATGGCGTGTTTTCTGATTATGAAGTCGAGGTGCTTTGGTAAACAGGTTTTCAACGGCTATCGGGACCTGGTGGAACAGTGGTGAGGAATATGGGTATGCAGGAAAGAATCGCGGTCGTATTTGATTTTGATGACACACTGGGCCCGGATAGTACCAGTGGATTTTTACAGCAGGCAGGTATTCAGGATATCGAAGCCTTCTGGAAAGAAGTTGGTGAGATGATGCGCGATGGCTGGGATCCTGTTCCGGCGTATTTGCATCATATGATTGAAGCCTCTCGTCAGCAGCGCATTTCCACCATGAGCCTCGAAGCTTTGTCCGCATGGGGAAAATCTTTACCGTTATTTGACGGGGTTCCTCAACTGTTCGATCATCTCAGGCGTGTGGTTCGCGATACGAATCCGCGCGTTACGCTGGAATTTTATCTGATCAGCTCCGGCATCGGTGACATTCTCAGAAATATGCGGATTGCTTCCGAGTTTACGGATATCTGGGCTTCCGAATTTCACTACAATAACGATGGACTGGCCGTAGCTCCGAAAAGAATCATCAGTTTCACGGACAAGACACGATATATTTTCCAGATTCAGAAAGGGATCATCGGTCAGGCATCGCGCAGCCAGCCATTTGCGGTGAACAAGCGCGTGCCATCCGATCAGGTGCGTATACCGCTGGATCAGATGATCTTTGTTGGAGATGGTTATACCGATATCCCTTGTTTCTCGCTGATCAAGCAGCATGGAGGCATACCGATCGCAGTCTATGATCACAAACATACCGAGAAATGGGGAAATGCCTTCCAGTTTGTGACCGATGGCCGGGTTTCCAATCTGCATTCGGCGAATTACAGAGAAGGGTCTGATCTTGTAAACTTTCTGACCATGGCTGTAAGAAGCCTGGCAGAGCGCATCGCTGTGGCAGCCAACAGCTATCAAGGGTGAGTTCTAAATCAAGCCGTTAAAAGAAATATCGAACGATTTCCTGAGCAGTTTCGATTCCAATTATCGAAAGATGAAAAGAATGAACTGGTCACAAATTGTGACTGGTTCGAAAGCCTGAAGCATTCAACGGTTTTACCGTATGTGTTTACTGAACAAGGCGTATCCATGTCGACTGTATTGCGAAGTGAAACCGCCATCAAGGTGAGTATTCAGATTATGGATGCCTTTGTCGACATGCGGAAGTTTATCGCGGGCAATGCCGCTATTTTTCATCGTCTGGACAGCATCGAGCAAAAGCAGCGCCTCACCGATACCAGGCTGGATAAAGTGTTTGAGGCGATTGAGGCCAAAGACATCAAGCCCACACAGGGCATCTTCTTCGACGGGCAGGTGTTTGATGCTTATGTGTTTGTAGCGGATTTAATCAAGTCTGCCTGGAAGTCGATAGTGTTGATTGATAACTATGTGGATGAAACCACGCTGATGCTGCTTGCCAAGCGTAAGAAGGGTTGCAGCGCCACGGTTTATACCCACAAGCAGAGCGAACAGTTAAAACAGGACCTGCAAAAGCACAGAGAACAGTACCCGCTTATTGGAATCAAGACCTTCAAACAATCGCACGACCGTTTTCTGATACTCGACGGTGACACCATCTATTACATCGGCGCATCGCTGAAGAATGTGGGCAAGAAGTGGTTTTCCTTTTCCCAAATGGATAAGCGCGTTGGCGATACTGGAGAAGCTGAGCCATGAATAAAGAAGATAAGCTGATTGTTTATCAAACCGATGATGGTGCCATTGCGCTCAAGGCCGATGCCGAGCAGGATGACGGTATGGGCAACGCAGAAACATCTTGCCGAGGTGTTTGGTGTGGATGTGCGAAACCATCAATGAGCCCATCAAAAACATATTCAAGACTGCCGAGATGGAGGAAGATTCAGTTATCCGGAAATTCCGGATAGCTGCCGCAGATGGCAAGATGCTGTGGATCAGCTATGGGCATCGAAAAGCAATGGTCGTTGTCTGTTCCTGATGGATGTGGAAGAGGATGATCAGGGGCGCAATGTGTTTTAGGGCCTGTTCACACTAATCGCAGACTTTCGATGATGAGCGCGAAGTGTATGAA
>CAZTGM010000075.1:0-4241 GCA_964613235.1 uncultured Zetaproteobacteria bacterium
CCCTGCCAAACTGCGCGGCTCTCACTTGACTCGCATTCATCCGGGCGACGGCCTCAAGATAACCAAATAGATAGACAAGATTATTCTCAGCAAGAGCGCTTGGATCACAATCATGTTTCGCTACCGCAACTGGGATTTCAAAACCGACCCCTACGACGAGGACAAATTCACGATCCGCCGCTATCAGAAACGCGCATAATGGGGTCGAGCCTTGTTTCGCGCATTTGCATCGATCTATCGGATAGCGGCTCACTGCAAAGTGATGAAAACAGGGATTATCTGGTGAAACAAGCCCGAAGATTTTTGCTTTTTGGCGTCTGGCCGACTATAAAGACAAGAAGCTGGAAGGGAGCTCATCATGCACACATGACGTTATTTCGCTATTCAGGAACTGGTGCCGCCGGCCATCTATCAGGCGCGGGGCGATCGTGCATGGGAACTGCTGGATGAACGTCTGCTGATCACGCTGGATCGGCTACGCGATCGTTTTGGTCCGATCACGGTCAACAACTGGCATATCGGCGGCGAACGCGAATGGAGCGGCCTGGCACACCAGACAGCTCCTATTACAAAGCCACCAGCCAGCACATTTTCGGACGTGCTGCCGACTGTCTGTTCAGCCACGCCGGCACCGAAGCGGTGCGCCGGCAGATTCTGGATGCACCCGACGATCCGTGCTTCGAGCTGATCGGCAGTCTCGAACTGGGCACATCCTGGCTGCATATCAATGTGCGAACTGCCGGCGCATCAAAACCTATTATCCCTGATCAGGACGCAATCAGAACCGATACTCCAGGCCGGTGCTGTAACTGACATCCTCCGACTTCACGGCCTGAGGTGGCCTGGCATCGAAGCTGTAATCCAGTGCCAGCCTGAGATCCAGGTCCTCGGTCATGCGGATGTTCAGCGAAGCCTGCTCCAGCAAACGGTAATCGGCCATATCACGAAAGGCAGGCTGATAATAGGTAATACTGGAAAAACGTAACTGTTCGTTGATGCGGTAATTGAGCAGAAAATAACTGCTGCCCCGCCACAGATTCGAATGTAACGTCGTCGCACCAACCAGCGGGTTGAGTTGTTCCCTTTCGTGGAAAGCCCCGAGACCAACATAAACCGCCCGCACATCCAACTCTTCCAATACAGTCAAACGCGTTCCCCCGCCCAGCAACGTCCGACGTTTGAGCCGAGAAAACGGGTCGCGACCGATTTGCGCGAAGGCCTCAATCGCCCATCGCGGGTCCAGTTGCGTGCGATGCCGCGCATGCACATACACACGATTGGTATCGATGTTACCATTGCTTTTGCCATAGGAAAACTGAAACAACAGAAACTCTGTATGGTGACCATGCCGCCACTGACTCAGTGCATCGCCCTTGATATTGTTCTTGTTGGTATTGCCGCGTGCGCCATCGATGGACAGATGCACCAGTTGCTGAAAGCCCTCCTGCTGTGGGTCGATAATCGCCTCATCGACATTGACGATAGCCTGCGCCGACGCAGCAAATCCGGCCAGCAATCCGGCCAGCAACAACATCCTGTATAACATGCCGGCATGGTAGCGGGAGAAAACGAAACGAAAACCATGAAACCTCACCGACTTGCTGATGTCATTGTGCGTTAACTATCTGTGGATGACCGCCAACAGAGCCTGCGAGCATGAAATCACCACGGCAGCACATATTGACGGTTGTGACGCCCTGCTCGGCCGGCTAATCTGCGCGCCCTTTTGCAGCGGCAAGTGTCGCCGCACAATACACGGACATGCGAGGACACCATGACACCTGACGATCTGACCATCGATTTCGAGGAAGGCGGCATCAAGACGACCAAACAGCTGGACAAGGTGATTCTCAGCAAGGGTGCGTGGACCACGATTATGTTTCGCTATCAGAACTGGGATTTTAAAACCGAATCCTATGGTGAGGACAAGTTTACGATTCGCCGCTATCAGAAACGCGATGGTGAGTATATTCCACGCTCCAAGTTTAACATCACCAATGCCAAACAGGCTGCGATGATTGTTGAGCATCTGCAGCGCTGGCTGGATGACGCCTGAATCAGTGATCGCATGCATCAGGTGGATGCATGATCTCAAAAAAACGTCTATGCTCCTGATTGTCGAAGGAGTTGTGTTTGCGGGAAGGGAATTCATACCAGACTGAATCCGGTGCCGGAAGCTATATCATGTCCTGCCATGAATGTGATGCACTGCATCATTTCCAGGCTGAGCTGGCGCGGCATGAAGTTGTGCTTTGCGCTTCCTGCAATGCCCTGCTGCATAAATTCATGCCGCCCAATGCCGTGGAGCGTAGCCTGGCGCTGTATCTTTCGGCACTGATTCTTTTTGCCATGGCCAATCTGTTTCCATTTATTACGCTCAAGCTCGGTGGCCGGGAAGAAATGGATGTGCTGATGTCCGGACCTGTAGCTCTGTTTGCCGCAGGCAGTTTTGATATCGCCATGCTGGTGTTGTTAACAAGTATTATTTTTCCATTGCTGACGATGCTTGGCGCGCTGTACCTTTTGATTCCGGCACATTTCGGCCGGCTTGCTCCTGCCGCAGGCATGGTTTACCGCATGGTTCACCGGCTGATGCCATGGAGCATGATTGGCGTATTCATGCTTGGCGTGATTATCGCCATTGTTAAATTGCTTGATATGGCGCAGCTTGAGTTTGGCATTGCGCTGGCTGCTTTCGTGGCATTGATACCCATTATTGTTATTGCCCAGCAGCATTTTAACAGCGCATTGTTCTGGCCGCCGCAGCAGGAAATCCCGGGGCTGGATCACAAGGCTCTGCATGGTCGCGCGCATCACCATGCATTATTGCATTGTCATACCTGTTCGTATTTGCTCCGGCAGCCTGATCACGAACAGCCTGTAGCCTGTCCCCGCTGTGGCGATACCCTGCATATGCGCAAGCCGGACAGCCTGAGTCGCACATGGGCATTGCTGATTACCGGTATCATGCTGTTCATTCCGGCCAATGTGTTTCCCATCATGACCGTGATCCTTTTTGGTCAGGGTGAACCCAGCACCATCCTCGGCGGCGTCTCCCATCTCGTTGCCGCCGGCATGTGGCCACTTGGCCTGATCGTATTCTTTGCCAGCATCATGGTGCCGATCAGTAAATTTGCTGCCATGATGTATCTGCTGTTGTCCGTGCGCCGCGAATCGGCCTGGCGGCCGGAGGACCGTACCCGCCTGTATCGGATTACCGAGGCTATCGGCTCGTGGTCTATGGTCGATATCTTCGTCATTGCCCTGCTGACTTCTCTGGTGAATCTCGGCGCGCTGGCCACCATACATCCGGATATCGCCGCCAGTTTTTTTGCTGCGACGGTTGTTGTCACCATGCTCGCCGCCCGGAGTTTTGACCCGCGCCTGCTATGGGATGCGCTGGAGGAAAAGCATATGATGCCGGCTCTCAGGGAGGCGCCAAATGTCTGAGAGAGTCATGAATCAGCAGCCGGTGATAAAAAAACAACGCGGCCCTTCCATGATCTGGCTGATCCCGCTGGTGACACTGATTGCCGGAGGATTGCTGGTCAGCAAATACCTGGCTGAACGTGGTCCGGAAATCACCATCACATTCAAAACCGCCGATGGCATCGAAAAGAAAACCCCGATCAAATACAAGGACGTGCAGATCGGCACGGTCAAGAAGATTCGTTTCAGCGAGGACTTTAATCATGTTGTGCTGACTGCCCGCATGGCCGCCAGCGCCGAACCATTCCTGCGCGAGGGCACCCGCTTCTGGGTGGTTCGCCCGCATTTGTCGCTGCATGGCGCCTCCGGCCTGAATACATTGCTCAGCGGTACCTATATCGAAGTTGATCCGGGTGAGGGTGGCGAGCAGTACGATTTCATCGGTCTGGAAGAAGCGCCGGTACTGACTTCCGATGCCAACGGTTTGCGCATTACGTTGACAGCCGAAAGGCTGGGCTCACTGGATATCGGCGCGCCGGTCTATTACAAGGGGTTGCCTGTCGGCAAAATACTGGATTATGAACTCGGCGAAGATCAGGGCAGCGTGTTGATCCATGCCTTTATCCGTAAGCCCTATGATGCGCTGGTGCACGGTACCAGCCATTTCTGGAATATCAGTGGTATCGATGCCAGTGTGGATGGCAATGGTTTCCGCTTACATTCGCCCTCACTGCTGACCATGATTTTCGGTGGCATTGCATTCGATTCTCCGCCACAGGATAAAGTCGAGACCGAGCCTGGAAGTCATACCT
>CAZTGM010000076.1:0-4003 GCA_964613235.1 uncultured Zetaproteobacteria bacterium
GGCCCTTGTTGTTTATACTTTTTACTCTTGCTTCGCCTGAACTATCATCGAATGTAAGCGCAAGAATCACTTGAAGGAATATCTGCAGCTCGCCGCATGTCTTCCGTAAGCAGAGGAATGAGCAACTCGTAAACCGGGCAGCCTATTTGGTTCTAATATTAACAACTTGCGTAACCGTCTCCTAACCCAGACAACCGATAGAGTGCGTTATTACCCTTCACCTGTATTCGCCACATCGGCTATCAGGCTCTAGGGTACAGCCATGGATATATCTTATGGCTGATTACGATCTTCTGATTGTGGGTTCGGGCCCGGCGGGACAACACGCGGCATTGCATGCGGCGCGCATGGGTAAACGCGTGGGTATCATTGAACGCAAACCGCGCATTGGCGGGGCAGGCCTGCAAACCGGGACGATCCCCAGCAAAGCCCTGCGCGAGGTGGCCTACATGGCTTCCAATGCAGGGCGCCGGGGCATGCGCGAAATATTCACGCCGGAATCCCGCCAGCTGCACGGCCTGCTGGCCGAAGCCGTCAGGCATAAGGAAAGCGTGATCGCGCAGCAGGAATCAGTGATTCTCAACCAGCTGATGCGTTGCGGCGTGGCGCTGATTCCGGGCGATGCCGCTTTTGTGGATGCGCATACGCTGCGCATTACATCAGCCAACGGCGAAGAGCGTTTTCTTACCTCCGGTATCCTGATCCTGGCCACAGGTTCCCGTCCCCGGCGCCCCTCACATGTTCCCTTCGACAAGAAGACCGTACTTGATTCAACGTCGGTGCTGAAAATCCGGCATCTGCCGCGTTCGATGCTTGTAGTCGGCGGCGGAGTGATTGCCTGTGAATTTATTTCGATGTTTGCCGCCCTCGGCGTCGAGGTAACGGTGATCGATTCGCATGAACAGATCCTCTCGTGGCTCAGCGAGGATATTGCCGGAGCCCTGAGCGATGCGATGCAATCGATGGGCGTACATTTCCTGATGCAGTGTCGTTGCCAGTCAATTACCACCGATGGCGCGACTGTCACGGTCCGCCTGGAGGATGGTCGCCAGATGCATGCGGACACGCTGTTATTTGCGCAGGGGCGCGAACCCAACACTCGCTATCTGCATGTCGGCAATGCGGGCATTAAAACCGAGGACGAATGGATTCCGGTCAACGATTTTTTCCAGACTTCGGTGCCGCATATCTATGCGGTTGGCGATCTGATCGGTCGCCCTGCACTGGCTTCCACGGCCATGGAACAGGGGCGCATGGCTGCCATGCACGCGTTTGGCCAGGAGCCGCCAGCACTGGCGAAAAACATGCCGATGGCGATTTATACGATTCCAGAACTCTCCGGCGTGGGCGCCACCGAACGCGAACTGAAGGCGCAGGGCGTGGATTACGTCACCGGACGTGGCTATTTCCGCGAAAGTGCCCGCGGGCAGATTATCGGTGATATGACCGGGCTGCTGAAACTCAATGTCGCGCGGGAAAGCCGGAAAATTCTCGGCGTGCACATCGTCGGGGAATCGGCCAGCGAACTAATTCATATCGGTCAGCTGGTCATGAATCTCGGCGGCACAGTGGATGATCTGGTGCGCAATGTGTTCAACTACCCGACCCTGGCCGAGTGTTACAAACTTGCGGCCGCAGACTGTCTGACAAAATTGCACTGATAAACGAAGCGCGAACTATTCCCCGGCTTTCTTCCGTGCGTTTTTTCACATACGGCAGCATTCATCTCCCTGCTGAAGCGGCGGACACGGCACATCGCCATAGGAGCAAAATACGCAACAATCGCCATCTTTGGGCCTGAGCAGGGCATGGCATTGCTCGCATTCGTAAAACCACTGACAGGCATCGACGGGCATCGTTTCCATTTCGCGATGGCCACAAACCGGGCAGGTAATCGTCGATTCAGTGATCATGCGCCTTCTCAATCTGCCGGAAAGCAGCCAGACAACAACGGCCGGACGGATTTCTGGCTTCGCAGGCGCACAAGCCTGCTTTCGTTTGCTGAATAACAAATGCCTTGATGGCGGCCGCCGTGCCATCCGCCATAGCAGTACGATAAACAGCCTCGGCAATACCAAAGCAATGGCAGAGCATCGCCTGCCGGCCTGGCTGAAATACCCGCATCTGTAATTTCGGAATACGTATGGATGAGGAAAAATAACCGATCGTGCAATCGCGGTCGGAGCAAAAGGCGAAATGATCTTCGATCAAATCCCGGTTATGCGGAAACAAAACCTGATGCCAAAGGGTTTTCATGCTGACCGGAAGACTCTCCTGGCCGCAGCCAGGGCATACTTCACATGCCGGATGAGCGTCTGCACTGGAGCAAGAACAGGAAATCTTCAGCGATCCTGCTCCTTTTTAAAGAAGGCATAGATGGTCACAGCAAGGAAAAAAACCAGTGCCGGCATCAACACAGCATCCAGATGCCCGACCCAGGCAGCCAGTCCCACGGCACCGAAAAGCATAACCAGCAACGGCGTAAAGCAGCACAAGGCGGCAATGGCAGCGCCGATGATGCCTGTTTTGAGCAGTGTGGATCTCTTCATCTTACGCTTCCAGTGATTTCAGAATGGGACAGGGGTCAGTGCCCGATGACTGTTCGCACTGATCAGACAAATCCAGCAGAATTCGGCGCATGCGGGAGAGCTTGTCAATGCGTTCCTCTATTTCCGCAGCCTTGGTTTCAGCGACGGAACGCACCTCTGCACAGCAGCCATGATCCGCGCGCAGAGTCAGCAACTGAGAGGTTTCCTCCAGTGTAAACCCCAGTTCCTTGCTCTGCACAATGAAACGTAAACGCGCAGCATCTTCAGCCCCATATTGACGATAACCGGATGCCGTGCGTGCGGCCTCTGGCATCAGTCCACGCCGTTCGTAATAGCGGATCGTATCAATGGATACGCCGGTTTGTTTCGATAGTTCGCCAATCTTCATCTGCGCATGATAAAGCATGGAGTATGCTCCAGAGTCAAGCGACATGCTGTTAAATAATATTTACGTATGTTTATTATTGTGAATAATCCGCCCATGCATCCCATCGGCAACAAGATTCGCAGACTGAGAGAGCGGCAAGGACTATCGCAACGCGCGCTGGCAGAAAATGCAGGCATCAGTGCAGCAGCACTGTCGCAACTGGAAGCCGGGCAAACCTCGCCATCGGTGGCCACGCTGGAGAAACTGGCCGACGGGCTGGGTGTTGCCATCGCGGCATTTTTTCTGGATGCGGGAGATACAACCGATATCGAAATCTTTGATCTCAATGAACGACCGGCCGTACCGCTGGGGCAGGGCGGTCGCTTTATCCCGTTGACAGCCATGCACCAGCCAACCGGTTTTGAACCGATGCTGGTGCAACTTGAGCCCGGCGGCTGCTTTGAAGAAACCCAATATGGCATCAAAAGCCCGCATGCCTTCGTCTGGATGCGCAAGGGCAGGGCGCTGCTGGAGTATGATGATCGCAGCTATGAGCTGCATGAGATGCAGTCGGTCTATTACGATGCCCGCAAGCCGCATAACTGGCGCAATGATTCCGATGAACTTTGCGAAATCCTGATGGTGCGTTCCCGCTGATGCGTGACCGTCTTCAGGCCAATATTCTGGCAGGCCTGACGGTGGGCATTGTAGCCCTGCCTCTTTCCATGGCGCTGTCCATTGCCAGCGGCGTAGCGCCGCAACACGGGCTCTATACGGCCATCATTGCCGGCATCGTCATTGCCCTGGCCGGCGGCAGCCGGGTCAACATCTCGGGGCCAACCGCTGCCTTTGTCGTTATTCTGTTGCCGATCGTGCAGCAATTCGGCCTTGGCGGCCTGCTCATCAGCGGCCTGATGGCAGGCATCATCCTTATCGTCATGGGGTTGTTCCGTCTGGGCACATTGATCGAATTGGTGCCGTATCCGGTCACCGTCGGTTTTACTTCCGGCATTGCCGTGGTCATCGCCACAACACAAATCCCGGATTTCCTCGGCCTGGATGTCACCGTCTCGGGCCACGGTTACAT
>CAZTGM010000077.1:0-3978 GCA_964613235.1 uncultured Zetaproteobacteria bacterium
ACCACCTGCCGATTGCTAAGATCAGTGTGAAAATGAATTATTCAGGGACGACTACATAGTCTATAATGAGACCACGGCATCTCTTCTTGGATGAATGCCTGATGCAAATCTAACAATAAAAAGGGAGGATCCAATGCACAGATTGCTCATGGGAATTCTATTTCTCGCATTCGCTTCACCGGCTTTTGCAGGGCCTCTGGGGCTCTTGGACAAAAGCATTGAAGAGCGTGCCGAGGTGGTAAATACTCAAATCGCAGGCCAGCAGAATTATCATGCTTACCTGGCCAAAGAACTGATCATTGCAGCCAAAGCTGAAAAAAACCAGCACGACACCAAAGTTGCCAAGGCCATCATGTCACTGGCCGAAGAACATGCAGCCAAGGCGGGAGGTAAATAATGTATATGCTTCGACTCATTCCCATGATTGGCCTGCTGTTTGCCACGGGCTGCTCACTGAACAACCCTCTGCCTATCGATGATGCAAAATTGTCTGCAGCTCGTGCAGCCATTGCTGATGCCAAGGCAGCCGATGCCGAATATTGTGCACCTGCCCTGCAAGCCAAGGCTGTCGCCAACCTGTATTGGGCCTCACATGAAATCACGGAAGAAGAATATCATCCGGATGAAAATGCCCGCCTCATTAATAACGCCATCAAATACGCCAAACAGGCCAGGGCCAAAGCAGAAGAACACTGCATTCCGCTCAAAGGTGTACATTTTGAAGTGGACAGTGCCGAACTGACCAGTGACTCAACAGCCATTCTGGACCAGGCGGTACAAACGCTGAAACTGAAATCCTACCTCAAGGTTGAAGTGGCCGCACATACCGACAGTACCGCTTCGGATGAATACAATATGGAACTGTCCGAGCGACGTGCCAAGAGCGTGTATGATTATCTGGTCGCACACGGCATTGATGCTTCCCGCCTGACGGCAAAAGGCTATGGCGAAAGTCAGCCTGTAGCCGACAATACCACGGAAGAAGGGCGCGCCCAGAACCGCCGGGTTGAACTGCGCACCCAGAACTGAGCATTCAACTTTCCAGCAAGCAAAGGCCGCTCATGCGGCCTTTGTTCTTTCAGCTCTCAAACCACTGCTCAAACAGCAGGCGAACCTGCTGCATGGTTTGCCTGAGTTGGCCAACATTGCCTATGCCGGTATGGCGTTGCAGACTGCGCCATTCGGCTGCCTGATCATCCACAGGCAGGGCTTTGACGGAACGCCATAATTCGACACGCAATACATTGTCCATATGCAAATATGTCTTGTAAGTCTCGGCCAGCCAGCATGCATGCTGCTGCCAGACCTTCGGTACTGAAGACGGTAATGACTGCAGCACATCTACGACCCTGCGTCCCGTTCCCACACCGATCAACCGCAGATATTGCGCCATAAATTCAATATCCACCAGCCCGCCCGCATCCTGTTTCAGGTTGACCATCTGCGAAGATTTGCTGGCCAGATGATCGAGCATTTTCTGACGCATCTGTCTGATCGCCTGCGCCGTCACGCGGGCATCGCGTGGCCGGGCAAGAATCCCGGCAATCGTCTCATCCACCTGCTGTCGCGCAGATTCCGGGCCGGCAACAGATCGTGCACGGCATAAGGCCTGATGTTCCCAAACCTGTGCATGATGCCACTGGTAATCATGGAATCCGGCCAGACTGGTCACCAGCACACCTGAACTTCCCGAAGGACGCAGACGCGCATCAAAATCGAAGCCAGCGCCAAACGGCGGCCTGGCTGTCAGATACTGAATCATGCGCCGCCCCAAGCGCTGGGCATGTTCCCCCCGACTACGCTTGCCCAGCATGCTCGAAGGCTGCTCATCCACCAGAACAAAGACCATATCCAGATCGGAAACCAGCCCCATTTCCCGTGAACCATGCTTGCCCATGGCCAGTGCAACAAACGGAAAGTCCGCCGGCAAGCCCATTTCATACAGACACAGACGCAATACCATATCACATGCCGCATCCGCCACATCGGCCATCCAGCCGCCCACCGTCATGGCATCCGCCACATGGGCATCCACCGCCAGCGCCGACAACAGGCGTCCACGATCGACCCAGCGTCCTAGATCAGCCAGCGCCTGTTCCACATCATCGAAATCGTGCAATGCCTTCAGTCGATTGCAAACATCGCGCACATCAACATCCCGGTATTCAGTCATCAACGGCCATTCCAGCCAGGAAGGATCCCTGACAACATGCTCGGCGACATAACGGCTGGCCGACAGCACGCCTGTCAGCCATGCCAGTGCACCTTCGTGCGTTGCCAGCAGATCGATCCAGGTTGCCCTGCCGGCAATGCTACGAATCAGGCCAGCAAAAGATTCAATCGCAGATACACCATTATCATCGTCCAGCCAGCAAGGCATAGCCCGTGCCAGAATTCTCTCCACCTGCATGCGGCTGCGCTCGGGAAGAAGCCCCCGGGACAGTTGGTCATCGATTGTTGCCAATGCCCGTCTGATGCGCTCAGCATCCGCATTATCCATATCATCGGGCAACAAATGCGAACCGGCCAGCCAGGATACTTCGACATGCTTCACCGGCTGCACAAAACGCTGAAAAGCCTGTTCTACCCATATGGCATGGCGCACCATCTGCTGATGTATCTCTTTCACGCCAAGAGCTTTGGCGAGATACTCATCGTAATCCTGGGGTAATTTCTGCGTCTGTTCACCCCGCCGAGCCTGCAGTGCATGCTCGATACGGCGCCAGAAACGATAGGCATCGCGCAGGCCACAGGCAGTATCCTCATCCAGCAAATGTTGCTGCTGCAGCAATGCAAGTGCCTGCAGGCTTGGCTGCACCCGCAATGCCTGCTGCCGCCCGCCATGCAGTAGTTGCAAGGACTGAATGATAAATTCAATTTCCCGTATACCGCCTCGGCCGCGTTTAACATCAAAACCGGCGCCTACGCCCCCCATACCAGCCTGTGCATCGATGCGCGATTTCATTTCTGCCAGGGCCGCAACGGTCGTATAATCGAGATAGCGACGATAAATGAACGGTTGAATGCCCTCAATAAAGGCTTCGCCCAATACCCTGTCACCCGCGACAGGCCTGGCTTTCAGCAGCATCGCCCGTTCCCAGGTCTGGCCATAGTCCAGGTAATGCCCCAGCGTCGCATCCAGACTCAGTGCAATCGACGCTGCACCACCGCCTGGCCGCAGCCGCATATCGACCGGCCACACGACACCATCCGCCGTATGCTCGCTCATCAGCCGAATCAGCATCCGCGCCAGATGCTGGTAATATTCCGCAGCCGGCACCGATTGGCGACCACCACACGTCCGCCCTTCACCCTGCCATACAAACAACAGATCCACATCGGAACCAAGATTTAGCTCGCGTCCGCCGAGCTTGCCCAATCCTATTACACAAAACTGCCCCCCCTCGACAGCGCCATAACGCGGCGCCAGCAGGCTTTGCGCCATCAGCCATGCCTGCTGCAGCAAGGCCGCGGCAAAATCAGCAATTGCACAGGTGGAAACGTCAATATCACCATGCAACCCCAGCTCCCACCATATCAGATGACATGTTCCGCGCTGCTTGCAACGCCGCAAATGCCGCATACATGCCGGCAGTGTCGTATGATCACAAGAGGGAACCCACAACGGACTGCCATCCGGCAAGGATGCCGAATCCTGCGACTGAAACAGCGTACTTCGTGCATCATCAGGCAACGAATGCACCAACCCTGCAAACCATGGTGAAATACGGCACAACCGCCGGATATCCTCATGTAACGGTTCAGCCGCATGCACAAGTAGCGAATCAATCCATTCACGCATTGCATGACTATAGCCGAGATCACTCATAAAAACAGTACACCACCTGTCAGAATCATGCAATTTGCACACCAATTTGCATACCTATTGAATAATAAGGCAAAAAGACTTATAGTTTTCTCCAGAAGGGAGACTGACAGCATTGAATCAGTTGAAAAAACACGATAATTGCGTACTTA
>CAZTGM010000078.1:0-3598 GCA_964613235.1 uncultured Zetaproteobacteria bacterium
GCGCCAATAATCAGAAGATTCGGTGCATCCGCCATGCTCGCCTCCTCAACAGATCCGCTAAAAGCGGCGAATATTGCCGAAAACCGCCGACACTGTTAAGGCGCCCGCCTGCGCTTTCCGGCCAGCCCCAACGACAATACTCCGGCAATGACCAATGCCGCGCCAAACAACTGCATGCCGCTCATGCGCTCATCCAGAAACAGTGCAGCCAGCCCTATCGTCACCACAGGACCAATGCCACCGATGATGGATGTATGCGAAGCACCAATTCGCTGGATTGCGGAAGCCAGCATAAAGGCCGGCAACACGGTCGAGAACACGGCGATCAGCAAACCGTAGCCATAGACCGGCAACGGCTGAAGCAATGCGCTTATATCACGGCTGACAACGAACTGCATCATCACGGCCAGGCAGGAAACAATCATGGCAAGCGCCATGAATCGCCTGGATCCCACGCGCGGAATAAGTTCGCCGCTGCCAGTCAGGTAGAGCGCATAAGCCAGCGTGCTGCCGAAAATCAGTATCGCGCCAAACAAGGCATTTTCCCCATCCAGCGACACTTCCTGCTGCACGGCAAACACGATGCCGATATAGCTCAGGATCAGTGCTACCGCTTCAGCCATTCCTATTCTGCGTCCCAGGAACAAGGCTGACAGCAATACCGTAAAGGCGGGGAACAAAAAAAGAATCAGGCGCTCTATGCCTGCCGACACATACTGCAAACCGATAAAGTCGAGCATGCTTGCCAAGTAATAGCCAATCAATCCGAGGGCAACGATGGAAATGTATTGCTTTCGGCCAATTCGCACGGCCTTGCTCTTGCGTCTTTCAATCGCAGCTACGACAACAAACACAGGCAATGCGAACGCCATCCGCAATGTCAGCAGCGTCACCGCATCCACGCCGTACCGATACGCCAGTTTGATAAAAATGGCTTTGGCCGAAAAAAACACGGCAGCCATGACCGCAAGCAACATGCCGGTCAGCACCGATCGACCCCCTAACCCGTTTATCATATTCATGTACATCATTAGCTCCTTTTTAAGGAGCAGACACGGAAACACTCAATGCAACTGAATGGATGAAACCGGTTATCCGGCTGGACATGGGAGCAATCGCACGAGGTTCCCGCGATTGCTCCCTGTATATAGTTTTAGTTCTGGTTCAGACAGGCACAAGCACACCGCAGGTCGGCACAGCGACGCCACAGCCAGCGATGATTCGAAACGGATTCATAAAACATGCCTTGCATCAGACGGCGCATCTTGCGCCATAAGGCCTACTTGTCCATCGGGATCATGTCAGCATGTAGCAAAATGACACGTATGTGCAGCGGAAGATCGTAATTCTTCAGCCGCAGCAACCATAATACGCAATGCCTCGGTAACCTCCTTCCAACCACGTGTCTTCAGACCACAGTCGGGATTGACCCACAGACGTTCTGCCGGAATGCGACGTCCAGCCTGCTGCATCAGATACAGGATATGTTCAAGCGTCGGCACATTGGGCGAGTGGATATCATAGACGCCCGGTCCGATCGCATTGGGATATTCAAACGATTCAAAGGCATCCAGCAGCTCCATATCGGACCGGGATGTCTCGATAGTGATCACATCCGCATCCATGGCTGCAATGGACGGCATAATGTCATTGAAATCCGAGTAACACATATGGGTATGGATCTGAGTCGTATCGTCAACACCGGACACAGTTATGCGGAAAGAGCGAACAGCCCATTCCAGATACTCTTCCCAGTCATCCTTGCGCAACGGAAGGCCTTCCCGCAGCGCCGCCTCATCGACCTGAATAATGCGAATGCCAGCAGCCTCGAGATCATGTACTTCATCGCGCAGGGCCAGGGCGATTTGCAGACAGGTATCGCTTTGCCGCTGATCATCGCGTACAAATGACCAGTTCAGTATCGTTACCGGACCTGTCAGCATACCCTTGACCGGCTTGTCCGTCAGTGACTGAGCGTAACAAATCCAGTCCACGGTCATCGGGGCTGAACGCACAACATCGCCATAAATAATCGGAGGTTTGACGCAACGTGAGCCATAGGACTGCACCCACCCGTGACTGGTAAATGCAAATCCCTCCAGTTGTTCCCCGAAATACTCAACCATGTCGTTGCGCTCCGGTTCACCATGCACCAGCACATCCAGTCCAATCTCTTCCTGAACACGGATAACCTGCTCGATCTCCGCTTGCATGAAAGCACGATATTCCGCGCCATCAAGCTCGCCTTTTCTGAACTGACGCCGCCAGGAACGGATGGCCTGTGTCTGTGGAAAGGAACCGATCGTGGTGGTCGGGTAGCATGGCAATTTCAGCCATTCCTGTTGCCGGCGTGCCCGCTCCGTGTAAGGACTTTGGCGCGATTCCATCTCCGAATGAATCGCCTTCACCCTCTGCCTGACTTCAGGCCGGCACACCCGCTCCGAGCAACGGCGCGAAGCGATTGCACGGGAGGCCTGTTCCAATGCATCACTTACACTGTCCTCACCATCATCCAGTGCCTGCCGAAGCACAGCCAGCTCATCCAGTTTCTGCCGGGCAAAAGCCAGCCAGGAACGAATCTCGGAGTCCATCTCCGTTTCCCACTGCACATCCAGCGGCACATGCAATAATGAGCATGATGGTGCCAGCCACAAACGGCTGCCGAGTTGTGCGTGCAAGGGCTTCAACATGGCCAGCGTATTCCGTAAATCATTACGCCAGATATTGCGACCATCCACACAACCCACGGAAAGCACGCGCCCATCCGCCAGACTTCGTGCCGCCTTATCCACTTCATGACAGGCCCGTACGGCATCCAGATGCAGGCCCTCCACAGGCAGGGAACATGCCAGTTCAAGATTATCCCGCAATCCACCAAAGTAAGTGGTTAACAGCAATTGCGGACGTTGATCCGCCAGCTTTGTATAACATGTCCGGAAAGCCTGTTGCCATGCATGGTCAAGATCGAGTACCAGTATCGGTTCATCAATCTGTATCCATTCTACGCCTTGCTGTTGTAACCGTGCAAAGATTTCCGCATACATCGGAATCAGTCGTTCCAGAAGATCCAGTTTATCAAAGGCCTCACCTCTGACCTTACCAAGCCAAAGGAAACTTAACGGACCCAATATCACCGGCCGCGCCGCAACACCACGTGCCTGCGCCTCATGTACCTCGTCAAATAATTTATTTGAAGACAGGGAAAACTGCTGATGGCGGTTCAGTTCGGGAACAATATAATGGTAATTGGTATCAAACCATTTGGTCATTTCACAGGCCGCCACCTGATCTCCGGAAGGGGCCCGTCCCCGGGCCATACGGAAATAGGTATCCAGATCAACCTCACCACCCTGCCAGCCGAAACGTTCCGGAATCGCGCCCAGCATGACCGAAGTATCCAGCACATGATCATACCATGAAAAGTCTCCGACAGGCAGATGGTCCAGGCCGGCTTTTTCCTGCAAACGCCAATGATGTTTACGCAGTTTGATACCGGTGCGAAGCAGATCTTGCTGGCTCATCAGGCCTTGCCAGTATTGCTCCAGAGCCACCTTCAGCGAACGTTGTTCGCCAATACGCGGAAAACCAAGATTATGTA
>CAZTGM010000079.1:0-3238 GCA_964613235.1 uncultured Zetaproteobacteria bacterium
CCTCCGAAGCCGAAGGCCAGTGGTTCGAATCCACTAGGGTGCGCCATTTTATAGTTCTATGTTGCCATGAAATTGTCATGAATGACGGCTATGCTGCCGGTTTTAACAGGAGAAGCTTCATGAAGCGTTTGATTATGATGGCCGCGGCCCTGGCTGCGATCATGGGCTCAGCCACTGTGGCTGGTGCTGCCAATTACGAATATATGATTGACCATGGTACGCCGGGTGTGATTTCCAGCGTCAGCGGTAAGGCACGACTGGTACTGCTGGCTGACGGAGATTGTGCATCGGTGGCTTATGAAGTCATTGCCGACAGCGTGAAATCGCTGTCCGGCAGCATGGACCTGACGCATGAGGTGTCGTTGCCACTGGATTTGACGACGGTGACATTGTCCTGTGCACAGGATGGTATCAAGGCCCGTATTCAGCGCTGATTTTTATGTCCCGAATCTGACATATGGATGTCATGTCATTGTCACGATCCTCGCACACACTGCGCATCCTGTCCGACAGGGCGGATGATATTGACAATATTCAGGAGAGGGCGATGTATACTTTTGATCAGCGCGCCGGCGATGATATCGAACTGCTGAAGTGGGTTAGTGAACGGAATATTCATATTCCCGTATCCGATCTGGCCTATATGCTCGGTATTCACGAGGAAGGGGCATTTCTCGATGAGCGCGATGAAACCGAGGAATATTTGCGGGGCATGGCCTGATTCCGGCCGCTTTGCTAGCATGTTGCAAAAGCTTATCGGGAGATTGCCATGCTACTTTCGACAACGCCGGGAATTGAGGGCCGCGAGGTGGATGCCTATCACGGCGTCGTGGTAGGTGAGGCGATACTCGGCGCCAATATTTTCCGCGATATGTTTGCCGGCATTCGCGGCATTGTCGGCGGACGTTCTGCCGCCTGCGAAAAGGAACTGGCCAAAGCCCGGCAGATTGCTTTTGAGGAAATGCAGCAGTGAGCCGAAGACCTGGGCGCCAATGCCGTGATCGGCAAGGACGGCAGCATGATGATGGTCAGTATCAGCGGTACAGCTGTGAGCCTGCGTGTGCCGGTAGCATAACTACGAACGCGCTGCCATCTGCCGGCGAATGCGTTCAATACGTTTGCGGTTAGCACCAAAATCGGAATGCCCCACGCGAGAAGCGGAACGGATGTGGATCACACCCTGTGCATCATCCCGTCGTGCCTCCAGATCATCCACAAAGCGGAACAGGGTCGAGGTAAAGGTCGCATGCAGATAATGGTCATCGCTGGTGATGATATGACCTCCCAGCCGGGTGACTGTATCGACAAATCGCTGCCAGTCACTGCCGGACAGCGGAGCAATGGCATGGGCCTCATCGGTGTGCGCTTCGCTGCAGGCGCAATTGGGTGAAGCAGGGCAGGGCCGGAGTTGCGCATCAAGCAGGCCAACATTCGGTTGCTGCTGTTGTGATTGCTGGCCGAGCAGGGCGAACTTGACGACAACGAACAGCAGCAGAGTCGGAATCGTCAGCCAAAGCCATTTCATGTGTACTTAACGCTGCTTTTTTGGAGAGGCGGATAAGGTATTGAAGGCTTCCCGATATTCGCTTTTGCCGCCGAGCAGAAAGCGGGTGATAATGAATGCTACCTGCTGCAGATAAAACAGAATCAGCAGCATGCCAATGGCAGATAGCCCCTGCACCCAAAGCAGATTGGTCAGCCCCTTGTCTACCAGCATGGCATACGTGAAAAAGTAGACGGACATGGTCAGTGCAATAACGACACCCAGTACAACTGCGATGTTTTCCTGAATACGCCTGATTTTTGCAATCACCTGTTCCTGTTCTGACATACCATTTGCTCCTGTTCACCCGAGGTGTGCGGCCATGCTACCGCTCTGGCGTATCCGGGCAATGATCAGGGCGCGGCATCCTGATGTAGCTGTTTGCCCCAGACGCCTTCCAGGAATGTATCCCGACCCGAATGACTGCGGTAATACCAGTAGCGAATGGGATTCTTGCGATAGTAATCCTGGTGGTATGCCTCTGCGGCATGGAAGGTTGTAGCAGGTACAATGGGTGTCACAATCGGTTTGTCGAAACGTCCGTTTTGTTGCAGGTCGCGTTTTGATGCCTCAGCCAGTTGTTGCTGTTCCTCGTCCAGATAGAAGATGGCGCTGGTATATTGAGCGCCGCGATCGACGAACTGGCCGCTGGCATCGGTTGGATCGATCTGATGCCAGAAAATGTCCAGCAATTGCGCATAGCTTATCTGCGTTGGATCGTAAGTGATCTCGATGGCCTCGATATGCCCGTCACGGGCATAGGTTTCATATGTGGGGTGATCGCTGTGGCCGCCGGTATAACCGGAGATGACCGACAGCACGCCGGGTGTCTGTTCAAACGGTTTTTCCATACACCAGAAACAGCCGCCGGCAAAAATGGCGCGTTGTGGCGGGTTGCCGGATGCCGATGCTGCCAGCCCCGGGCTGACCCATGTAAGCAGGCATGCCAGCTGTGTGAGAATCGGGAGTAGTTTCATCATTACGCCCCTGTACGTTGTGTTATTCAGCACACAGCATAACGGATTCTCAAAACAGTGGCACTCTTTGCCGCCGGTGATTACGCTGGGTCATTGTGATGACATTCAATACATTTATCGATGTTCGCTTATTGCCCGCTAGGGAAATATTCGTTGCCTCGCAGTCGCAGCAGGCATGGATTCGCTTTGTATTGGGCATTATTTTTACGTTGTATATTGCTGTGCATGGCCCCTATTTTGATGCCATTCTGCCATTTCTGGTGATCGCCATTCCGCTATATCTGTTGCTTAATCTGTATTCCCTGTTCTGGATTCGCCGGGCGCCTTATTCGTTGCCACGATTGCTGCTGGTGCCGGTAATCGATAATGTATTGATCGTACTGGCCATGTGGGCCGATGGCGGGCATATGAGCGTGGTCTATGTGCTGTTGTTAAGCCCGATCATCGGTAATGGTTTCCGTTACGGCAGTAATATGCTGCTTTATTGTCAATTGCTGGCCATGGTTGCGATGATTGCTATCAGTCTGCTGACGGTTTTTCATCTCGATCGTGCCATTGATTGGATCGGACTTGTCGCCGAGCTGATCGGGCTTCTGTACATCTCGCATTATGCCTACAGTATCATTAACAAAACTGAATCGACAGTACGTGCCCGCCAGGCCGCGGAGGATTCGGCATCACGTATGATAGCGGCGAATCCACATCCGGCATTTACTTA
>CAZTGM010000080.1:0-2986 GCA_964613235.1 uncultured Zetaproteobacteria bacterium
ATCTCACCACCAACAAAATGGAAGCCTCGAAATGACGGTTGATCGAGGTCCCCTGATGAATCCCGGAATGAGTGCATAGCTGCAGGGGCCGATGATTATCTGCTCAAGCCGCTGCCTCCTGTTGCCTTGCTTGATCTGGTCGCACAATATGACCAGCCGGGCGATGCAACAACAAACAACGACTCACACGGAGACGGTATACTCATTGATGACACTGTTATTCAGGATTTGGCCATTGCCCTGGCTTCAAGTAAAAACTGCATCGCATCATACATAACTTCATATGTACCATCCGCTCCCAACTCCATGAACTGCAACAGGATGACATCCGGCAGGATCGACAAAAGTTCCTGGCCATCATTCACAGCATGAAAGGCTCGGCGGGCATGTTCGGTGCCGAACGATTAATGCAGCAGTGCCGGATGCTGGAAAGCATGGCGTTGCCGCAAATGATCGCGGTCCTGCCGCAACTGGCCACACTGGTAGATGAAACGATTCAGCAACTGGAACAACTGATGCACAAGCATATCATTTAGCCCATGCATCCGGATCAATGGCGAAAACAGGCCATGCAGGGGAAAAGCAGCATTTCCCCCGAGGAAATGCTCAAACGTCGTGCGCAGGCCGAACGCTTTTATCAGGAACAGGGCATGACACCCAATGCCGATACCCTGGCCGATCATGAGCTGTTTATTCAGGGAAAAATGACCCTGGAAGAATACCAGCAATACCTGGTTACCAAACATGCGCCCAAAACCGATAATGGATAGTGCTCCGGCTACGCTTCAGCCTGGATATTTCACGATATTCCGGATGGCGATCGACCAATTCGCTTGGGGCAAACGAACGCGATCCGTGTACCACAATTCAGGCCGGACCATGGCTGTACGGGACAGTCAATGACTGCCACAGCGCAGGTCGGCATCGTTTCAGCCTGCCCGCCACACAAACGGTAAAACAATTCACTGACACCAGGGTTATGCGCAATCACAGCCAGCATCCCGATATCGGAGGGTACTGCATGGATGTATTGCAACAAGGTAGAAGCGCTGGCCAGATACAGGCCTTCCTCCCATTGCACGGCGGGCATGTCTCCATCGAATTGTGCCAGCAGGTACGCGGCCGTCTGTCTCGTACGTCGTGCCGGACTGCACAACACCAGTTGCGGTTTCCAGCCCTGCCCCGCCAGGTAACGCCCCATCAGCGGCGCATCATGTTCACCCCGCGCATTGATCGGGCGATCATAATCCCTGAGCCCGGCATCGTCCCAGCTGGATTTGGCATGGCGTATAATCATCAGACGTTTCATGTGCATCCCTCCCGCCTGTAGAGGTCAAGGCGCTGCAACAGCTTATCATGCGATATGTTCCGATAACAGCAGGCGCCATGCACATCATCACCGCGAAACGCGTCCTCCTGTTGCAACCAGCACTACAGATAATCGGGCAAATGCTGCCGAACTTCCTCCACGGACATCGCCGTCAGACCACACGCTTTTTCGCTGGCAATCAGGTGCTCCACTTCCCGACTGAACTTCTTGCGCAACAGGCCAAGAAATTCCGGGCCGGCCAGCACGTGCAGGCGCTGCAATGCCAGCGTACATCGCCTCTGTTCCATCTCTTTTGCCAGCATGGCTGCGAAAATCTCAGCCTCATGCTCTTTTGGCGCTACAGCTGTAGCCATGGCATGTCTGCCCATGCCGCCGCTATCGAAAGTCTTGCCTGGCAAATCTGTTGTTAATGCCTGCTCGTGCATTCTTGCCGGCGGATGCTGCCAGCTTTCCTGTAACGTCAGCGGCCCCGTACGTGACGGGCTAATAAATAATTTTGCCCGACTTTTGTCTGCCACCAACACGCCTATTACTGCCATGATGCACTCCTATCGAGGGTCTTGCCTTCAGGCATATGCCTCTATTCCTATTGTAGCAAATAACGTCTTTCGTCGATGCCATGCGCAATTCAATGTTTCATGCTACCATTGCATGTCTTCAATCTAGGGAGTTTGTCGTCATGGTTCAGGAGCTTAACGAAGAAAACGATTCTTTTGCCCATATGCTGATGCGGCTGGAGCCGTTGCGCTTTTGCCTGATGGTGGGCATTCCCTTTGTTGCCACGTTCAGCGAAATCAATTTCAGCCTGAAAAACACCCTGTTGGGCACCATCGAGTTTATCATGGCGCTATCGTTAAGTACACTGTTATGGATCGTCTGGCAGCGGGGCAGCAATATCACACTGGCACATATTTTCCTGATACATGCGGCATTACTGTTCGGCCTGCTGTTTTTCCTTGGCGGATTCAGTGACATCGGTTTTATCTGGAGCCTGGGCTTTCCGTTCATTGCCTGTATTGTCACAGATTCTGTCATCGGCGGCGTCTGGGACGTGGCTTATTTTCTGGGCATTCTGATTGCCGGCTTCTTTGTTGGCGATTCACTCAGCCATTCCAGCGGCGAACTGGTCTATATCGGTCTGGCCTATTCGGCTATGGCGCTGGTGGCCTATTGCGCTTCCATTCGGCGCGAGCTGCAGGAAGAAATGTTCACGGAAATGAAAGCCAGGGTCGAGCGCCTGGAACGACAATCAAAACCGTAACCGAAGTGTGTCGTGTCTGTCGAATATATTGCCGGCGTGGCCATGATCATACTGAATGAGCGCCGTGAACTCCTGCTGCTTTTGCGGGAGCAACGGCCGGACATTACCTTTCCGGGATACTGGACACTGCCCGGTGGACATATACGGGCACATGAATCAGCCGAACACGCCGCCTGCAGGGAATTACGGGAAGAAACCAGCCTGTCCGTCATGCTGACGCCATGGATCGTCTATCGACGGCGTCATGACCGCCATACCATCGTTAATCAAACACTGTATTACGGCCTTGCCGACCATGAGCCGGTCATTGTCCTAGGTGAAGAGATTGATTTTGCCTGGGTGCCTTTTCATCGCCTGAACCGTTATCGTATCGGCTTCGGCTTTTTGCTACCGAT
>CAZTGM010000081.1:0-2830 GCA_964613235.1 uncultured Zetaproteobacteria bacterium
C
The DNA here is from genome assembly GCA_964613235.1 of uncultured Zetaproteobacteria bacterium. Classification (GTDB taxonomy): domain Bacteria; phylum Pseudomonadota; class Zetaproteobacteria; order Mariprofundales; family Mariprofundaceae; genus J005. The sequence goes on from CAZTGM010000081.1 coordinate 2, forward strand.
CCGCCATGGCCGCGCCCACGCCAAGCCCGGCAAAACCCAGTTCGGTAATCGGCGTGTCGATGACGCGCTTGGGCCCGAATTTATCCAGCATGCCCTGCGATACCTTGTAAGCGCCGTTGTATTCGGCCACTTCCTCACCCATCAGGAACACATTGCCATCGCGCTCCATTTCCTCGCACATAGCCTGATTCAGTGCTTCACGATATGTAATCTTGTTCATCTCAGCCTACCTTGCCCGGATATGGATATGCATCTGCGATCGGATTGGCATAAACATCTGTCCACATTTCAGCCGGATCGGGTTCCGGCTGCGCTTCAGCCTCCTTGGCAATGGCGGTAACCCGTTTCTTGATCTCGCGATCCTTCTGCTTGAACTCATCCTCGCTGGCAAGACCCGCCTCGATCATCTGGTTCTCCAGACGCGCAATCGGATCACGGCCAGTGCGCCATTCGTCCACTTCCTCGCGCGTACGATACGTGGCCGGATCGGACATCGAATGGCCACGATAACGGTAAGTGATCGCTTCCACGAGAATCGGCCCCTGGCCGGAACGGGCATGTTCGATGGCCTCGCTCATATGCTTTTCAACGGCCAGCACATCCATGCCATCAATCTGCATGCCGGGAATTTTGAATGAAATGCCGCGCTTGAACAGGTGTGTTTCCGCCGAAGCGCGATCCAGCGAGGTTCCCATGGCATACTGGTTATTCTCGATCAGGAACACGATCGGCAATTTCCACAATGCTGCCATATTAAACGATTCATACACGCCGCCCTGGTTGATACCACCATCGCCCATGATACACAGGGTGACCCGGCCATCGTCGCGATACCAGGAAGAAAAGCCCAGACCAAGGCCTACCGGCACCTGCTCACCGACAATGCCGTTGCCGCCGACAAAATTGCGTTCAGCATCGAACATATGCATCGAACCGCCCTTGCCCTTGACGATGCCGCCGGCACGACCAAGCAATTCGGCCATCACCGCTGTCGGATCTGAACCGCGAGCCAGCACATGACCGTGATCGCGATAACTGGTCAACATATAGTCTTCGGGTCTGGCAGCATGCTGCATACCCACACACACAGCTTCCTGTCCGTTGCACAGGTGACAAAAGCCACCTATTTTCTTCAGGCCATACATCTGGCCTGCCTTTTCCTCAAACCTGCGGATAAACAGCATCATATCATGCATGTCATGCAGAGTATCCAGCGAATGCTCGCGGCCTTCAAAAACCAGACCTTTCGAGCCGCTTGCGTTTTCTTCCTTGGTTGCCATGAAGCCCCCTGTAATTTCTTGTACGCCGCGAATCATGCCGCAGGGCATGCAGCACAGCAACCTGCAGCGATGCGGCAAATAAGCGATGACATGCTGCTATAATGCCTGCACGCCATGAAACTGCTATAATTCGCGAGTGGATGGGCATAAAAAGCATCAGGTAACCGGCTGGCAGTTCGCCTTGCAACGGAAATGGGATAAGTACAGACAGCATCCCAACCCTGAATGTGCCCAGTCCATCACCCGCTTGCTGATTGTTGGCATTCCTTGTGCCTACTTTCAATATATTAACGAAATTCATGCCGTCATGGCTTTGTTCGCCTATTTCCTTACCAGTATTATCATTGCTGCATGGATATTCATTCAACCAGAGGCAAGCACGATACGAAAAATTATCACTGCTATCGGAGATACGGCTGTACCAACAGTATGTCTGCTGTTTCTGCCCGGTGAAACCGGAGCACCCTTTGTCGCCATCTATCTATGGGTAATCACCGGCTATGGTTTCCGGTACGGAGAAAAGTTCCTTCTGTTATCCATGCTTTTATCCACAGGTGGATTCCTGTTGGTTATGTTACTGGTTCCATTCTGGCACATACACAAATCTGTTGTGCTGGGATATCTCATTCTGATCATTGTTGTCCCGATTTTCATGGCAAGACTGATTCACAAACTACACCGGGCCATTGCCGAAGCCGAAGCTGCCAATCAGGCAAAATCGCGCTTTGTGGCCAATATGAGTCATGAGTTACGTACTCCCCTCAGCGGCATCATCGGCATGGGCAAATTATTGGCCAGCACCAAACTGGACAAAGAGCAAAAACGCTTTGCGGCGGTGATCAATGAATCAGCCACTCATCTTCTCGGCCTGATCGAACGCATCCTCGATATATCGCGTATTGAAGCCGGCAGGGTGGAAATTGTTGCGGAGCCGTTTGACCTGCACGATATGGTCGAAGGTCTTATCGCACTGTTCGAACCCCAGGCCCGAAAAAAAGGAATCCAAATTTCAGCCATATTTTCGCCTGAAGTACCGTTTGCATTGCTCGGAGATGCCCAACACCTGAAACAGATTCTGTTGAACCTGCTCGGCAATGCCGTAAAATTCACAGAACAGGGACACGTTTTGATGCGTATCGACCTGCTGTCGAGCAACCGCAAACATGTTGAACTCGAATTCAATGTCGAAGACACCGGTATCGGCATGTCAGAGGAAGCTCAAAGTAAGATTTTTGAGCAGTTCACTCAGGCCGATGCCAGCGTGACCAGGCGCTTCGGTGGCACCGGCCTGGGCACCACGATCGCCAAACACCTAACAGAGCTGATGGGTGGCGATATTCAGTTGCATAGTCATGAGAGCAGAGGAACGACTTTTACAGTTCGCCTGCCATTCGCATTACAACAACCCCAGAATTCTGTCCGTTCACTGACTGCCATGAGGGTATTGCTGTTACTAACACCCGCCCAGTTACAACGCATTACACCTTGGCTACAACGCTGGGGCGTCACCTATGAAGTATTACAACAGGATACGACGTTGCTTTCCACA
>CAZTGM010000082.1:0-2770 GCA_964613235.1 uncultured Zetaproteobacteria bacterium
TGGATGCCTGGTTCCAAGAAGCAAAAAATAGTACCTGGAAAACAACACAGGATATTAAAAACAGATATCGAAGTGCGGATTTTCTGGCAAACAACCGGGTCATTTTCAACATCAAGGGGAATCATTACCGGTTGGTTGTCAAAGTACATTACCAGAATGGCATTGTTGTCATCGAATGGGTCGGAACCCACGCCGAATATGACAAAAAGAGGTTTTAAAGGAGGTTAGCCATGCACCTGAAGCTGATTGAAAACGAAGCTGAGCACCAGCAGGCTATTGCCGCCTTGCTGGAGCTGATGGATCAGAACCCTGAAGAAGGCAGCGCCGAAGCGGATGAACTGGATGTGCTCTCTCTATTGATCGAGCGTTACGAGCAGGAACACTTCCCGATTGACCTGCCGGGCCCGATCGAAGCCATTCGTTTTCGCATGGAGCAGCAAGGGCTGTCGCAAAAGGACATGGCGCCCTATTTCGGCTCCGCCTCGCGTGTGTCCGAGGTGCTGAATGGAAAACGCCGACTCAGCGTTAACATGATGCGCAAGCTGAACCGGGGGCTTGGCATTCCTGCCGAGGTATTGCTGCACGAGCCCGAAGCCGATCTTCCTGCAGAGGCGAAATGGGATGCATCCGTGCTCAAAGCCATGCTTGAGCGTGGTTATTTCGATGGCTTTCAGGGGCGATTCAGCGAACTGAAAGAGTATGCCAGCGAGTGGGTCAAGCGCTTTGCCGAGGCGGTGCCCGGCATTCCGCAATCGCAGCCGGCATTACTGCGCACCACGGCGCATCAGCGCAGCAGCAACAAACAGTGCGATGAGCTTGCGCTTTGGGCATGGCAGGTCCGCGTGCAACAAAAGGCGGCCGAGCTTCCCTTGCAGGAAGCCTTTGTCGCCCATGCAGTGAATATTGACTTCATGCGCAGGCTGGCGGGTGAATCCTGGGCTGAAACGGGCCCGCAACGCGCCCGGGAGTTTCTGAATCATTATGGCATCCATCTGATCGTGGAACCGCACTTGCCGAAGACCTATCTGGACGGCGCGGTGTTGCGGGATGCATCCGGCCATCCGATTGTTGCGCTTACCCTGCGGCACGACAGGCTGGATAATTTCTGGTTCACGCTGATGCACGAACTCGCGCACGTGGCATTGCATCTGGATAGCTGCGAGGTGTTTATCGATGATCTCGACGGAACAGGGGCAGTGGATGCGATGGAGCAGGAAGCCGATGAACTTGCTTCCGAAGCGTTGATTCCATCGGAAGAATGGGAAAAGGCATTGATTATGTCCGCCAGCGATATCCGCGCACTTGCCGACAAACTGCATATCAGCCCAGCCATTGTGGCTGGCCGCTGGCGGCGTGAAACCGGCAATTATCGCAAATTCGGAAATCTTCTCGGGCGCAATCGGGTTCGCAGCCAGTTCAATGTCTGATATCCTTAAAGTTGACCTTGCCCGCATGCACCAGCTTTTCGGCGATGAGATGGATGCCTTGCTCGATGAAATGAATGAGGCACTGGTGGCATGAGTTATGTGAAAGGCAGGATTCGATATGAAGATGGCATCAGCGCCTTATTATACCCTGCCTATCACATGGACGGTGATGTGACCGAGTCTGCCTTGGGGGTCGTGGCGCAGTCCAAGGCTTGGTGGGTTGATGGACTATAATTTCTACATTGATGAAGCCGGCGATGAAGGGATCGACAGGGGCACCCAATGGTTTTTGATTGGTGGCATCCTGGTTCGTCAGTGTGATGACCTTGAAACCAGTCGAAGCGTGAACGAGGTTAAGAAGGCGATCAGGCAGCGGAATCTTCGCAAGGCATTGCATTGGAAGGATCTGGTGCGCGCGCACCCCAAAAGATTGCATGTCATTAAGGAGTTTGGCCGGTTGCCGGTGGATTTGCTGGTGTGCGCCATGCACAAGCCGAGCATTCTGGAAAAGCAGGTGTTTCGCCGCAAACAATGGCTTTATAACTATGTCACCCGGCATTTGCTGGAGCGGGTGAGTTGGCTGGTGCGAGACAGAACCGGCGGAAAAGGGCATGTGGATCTGATTTTCGAGAATCGTTCGCATACTTCATATCATGAAATGAAGACCTATCTGGATCAGATCAAAGCAGAGCCCGGGTCTCAGATCTATGGGGCGGTGCTTGGCGACCCGGAGCCAAGGGGCAAGCAGGAACGTAAGAATCTTCAGATTGCCGATGCCATGCTGGGCGCTTGTTTCACCGCGCTCGAACCCAACACCTATGGCATGACGGATCAATCCTACTTGCCGTATATCAGGGAGCGTTTTTATCGCAGAAACGGCAACCTGCTGAGCTACGGGTTCAAGTTGCTGCCCCATGACGCGGCAGACGACATCATTGACCGGAACGATTGGATTCGGAGTTTGTGATGAAGGTTTTGCGGAAACAAATATGGCGAGCCCCGGGCTGCAGGTTCCCACATCTCGATGAATGCTGCCGTCGGCTTGACGGCCTGCAGTTGGCCCCGCGCATGCTCGCCACCGCGAATTATAGCCCCACCCGTCCCGCAGGCGCAAGTTTGGCCGCTTGCATATATGCCCCTTTCGGCGATGGGATGGATGCACTGCTTGATGAACTCAACGAGGAGTTGGCGACGTGAGCGAATTGCCGAAGGGGTGGGAATTAATAGCCGTTCAGGAAGTGGCCGAATTATTTCGAGGGGTTACGTACAAAAAAGACCAGGTGAGAAAAGAAGCTGCTCCGGGTTTTTTGCCAGTTCTGAGAGCAAACAATATCAATGGAACA
>CAZTGM010000083.1:0-2683 GCA_964613235.1 uncultured Zetaproteobacteria bacterium
TAAAACGAAGGGAGGAGCTTCGGCTCCTCCCTTCCCCCAATCCCGCAATATTAGCGAAGCAGGATGTTATCACCCTTGCCGAGTTTCGGATCGGCATCCGGACGGTTCATCAATACGGTAATTGCACCGCGCAACGCAGCACTCATCGTATGATCCACAATGGCATTATTGGTCGCATGATCTGCCGGCGATACGATATCGAACGTACTGGCCGCAGCCACCGGTACACCGTATGTCTGCACATCATACAATACATTCTTCGGATTGCCGTTGACAAACACGCGATCCCAGATGCCGGCAATCGGATGAAATGCCACCGGCATGTTCACGTTAGCATTAACGAAGAAAATACGCACGCGCTCGCCCGGCTTGGCCATCAGCACCTTGGTTGCATTGGGATCATGCACCGGGTCATAATTAAAGATCTTGCCGTTGATCAGCGCATTGGTCCAGCCCTTGTTTTCCAGCATAGCCGCATAATTTTCGGCATCGGGGAAATACTGTGACTGAATCAGTACATATTCGCGATCCGGTTTCGGATACGCCTTGGTGTAACGCTTGGGATCAACGATAATCACACCGTACATACCGCGGGCGATATGTTGTACCATCGGGTTGGCGCCACAGTGATACATATAGACACCGGCGCGTTTGGCCTTGAAAATAAAATGTTTGCTCTGGCCAGGCTTGACCGCGGCAAATTCGTTGAGTACATCCACTTCAGCAGCGTGGAAATCGATCGAGTGCGAGTTCTTGTTCGTCTTCGGATTATCGAGCGTGAAATCGACCGTATCGCCGACCTTAACCCGTACTACCTTGCCCGGAATCGTGCCATCGTACGTCCATGCCGGGTATTTCGTTCCCTTGTTGTCGATGACAACATCGGTTTCCACGGCCTTCATAACGACCTTCACGGTCTTGGCCTGGGCCTGCATGGTGATGCCGCCCATCATGGCCATGGCAGCACAGGCCAGTATGAGTGTTTTGACTAGCTTCATTAGCTTATCCTCCTCTTATAAATCAATCGCTATGCGATTGTTTCGGAAACGCCGGCGCACCGACACCTCCCTAACCTTCGTGACTGCATTTACACAGCTTACGAAGATATTTCACCAGATCCTGAATTTCGGAGTCGCTAAAAACGTCGCCCCAGGGAGGCATCAGGGCGGATTTATTAATCGCCAGTCCCCCCTCCTTGATAACCTTGAACAATTCGGCATCACTGCGTCCACCCATGGACTTGGCATCGGTATGGTCACGCGGCTGCACGGACATATCGCGGATATTCAACCCCATACCATCGCCCTTCAGACCATGACACTGCATACAGTAGGTTCTGTAATTATTGGCGGCGGTTTCAGCCTGAGCCTGAGCCGTGAACACAAACAGCAGGCAAAGAACGGCAATCGGCAGATACTTATTCATCGAAATTTTCCTCGGACAGAGCAATGATGTAATTGACCAGTTTCTGCATATTGTCATCGGGCACATGCTTATTCGGCATCCAGATTTTCGGATCCCAGGCCTGCGGACTACGGATATAACTGAGCATGAACTCAGGCTTCAGGCGTTTGCCCGCCGTATACAGCTCGGGTCCGGACAAACCTCCATAACCCGGCTCGATTTCGTGGCAAGCCATGCAGCCATAGATTTTATCGAACATCATCTCGCCCAGAGGCCCGGGCGACATATCTGCGCGGTGCGTTTCCGCCTTGATCAGTTTCTCATTGGCCTTCAGCTTTGAAAGCGCTACAGCCACCGACTTTGCATCTGCCGCATTCAATTTCACATGCTCGGGCAATGTCGATGTATCAATCATATCCCGCTTGGCACCCGGCCTGATATGGTCGATATAAAATATACCGGCAGGACGAATTCGCTTTGGCTGCTGTAACCATGATTCCAGCCATATCTGCCGATATTTGTTACCTGCATAGAACAGGCCCGGGCCCTTGCGCTGCCACAGATCGCCCAGCGTGGCCGGTGCCGGCCCGGTGAGATTATGGCATGAAGCGCATTGCTGCTGCAGGATATCCATGCCGCGATCGCTGGCCCAGGACAACGAAGAAACCAGCATCAATGATGCAACCAACACTGCCATCAAGCCCGTTCTGCAACCACCCGCATTCATATCTCGCCCCCGATATCTAACATACACTTTAAATGCATGTTAATAAGGCGTACTTTAAATATATCTTTAAATAGAAGTCAAGTGCTAATTTTTAAACTCGCTGTGCTGATAAAAACAAAGGCCCGTGAATCATCACAGGCCTTTACATAAAAGTCGTTACAGAGATTACTTCCCTTTCAGATCCGCGCCTTTTTTAATGGCCGAGGTACTGGCCTGATCAATCGATTCCGCCACCTGTTTCCCGCCTTCGCCCACAGCCTGAAGCCCTGAACCCAAAACTTCCGTTGCTGTTTTACTCGCCTGATCCACCAGCGACCGGGTATCTTTCTTCGACGCAAACGGGTTACTATACCAAGGCTGCCCGTCATGCAGGTTCTTGCCAATCCAGCCACCGACAACCAACAGTGCTACAACTAGAATAATTCGAATCATGGCCAGCCTCCGCGAAAAGAATTCGATGCATAGTGCTTGGTCGAAGAATGGATTTCAAGCGTATTGTCCCAATTCGGGCTGCAAATATCTGAAAACTTGCTACACTGGAAGCCATAAAAT
>CAZTGM010000084.1:0-2363 GCA_964613235.1 uncultured Zetaproteobacteria bacterium
TATTTTCGGCATGCTGATCCATGACGGCGGCATTTCCGGCACCGGTCTGCTCTGGGTGCCCATTTTCGCTTTCGAAGCCTTCTATCTGCGCGGTATCCGGCGTGGCTGGTACTGGATCATCGGTTTTTGCATCGGTGTCACAATCACGTTGTCCTTTTCCGGCTCCTATTATTCAGAAAAAGAACTGTGGCTGTTTCTGCCGGCCTTTGCCTTTTATGTCCTGCTGGCCTATCTGACCAATCGCTACCGTCTGATCAATGCGCAACGGCTGGATGAAAAGGTGCGTGAACGCACGGCCAAACTCGAGCACCTGGCCATGCACGATCCGTTAACCGACCTGGGCAACCGCACGGCCCTGGTCCGCCACATGCAACAGGTGATTGACAATACGAGTTCACGCCTGTCCATCATCATCATCAACTGCAGCCGCTTCCAGGAAATCAACAATCTGCTGGGGCATGAAAACGGGGACATGATGCTGAAACAAATGGCCAACCGCCTGCAGGCCTTCGCCGGCGACCATATGTTTGCTGCCCGCCTGGCCGGTGACGAATTCGCCATTGCCCTGCAAAGCGATGATGAATTCTCCGATGCCATCACCCTGCGTGAACTCATGGAGGAGCCCTATTTTATCAGTCATGATCATATCGAAATCGAGACACGCATCGGCCTGGCCCGATACCCGCAGCATGGCAAAACCCCCGAAGAACTGTTGCGTCATGCCGATATTGCACTACACACAGCCAAAACGATCAAAAAAAGTCCGCTGATCTACAGCGAAGAACAAAACCCCTACAGCATCCGGCGGCTGGAGTTGTTCGGCCAGTTACGCAATGCCCTTCGTAATAATGAACTGGTGCTGTATTTCCAGCCCAAGGTGAATCTGTCCAGCGGCAATATCGTGGCTGCAGAAGCGCTGGTACGCTGGATGCATCCGCGAGAAGGTATGGTGGCACCCGGCGAATTTATCGGTATTGCCGAGGAAACCGGTCTGATGCGCCCGATGACGCAATGGATTTTGGAACAGGCAATTGCACAGCAGTCACAATGGATCGAACAGGGCATCCACATCAGCATCGGTGTCAACCTTTCCATGCTCGATCTGACCGACCCGTCATTTCCATCCGAGGTTCGACATAAGCTGATAGGCCATCAGGCTGCCAAAAAGCTGATGACGCTGGAAGTCACCGAAAGCGCATTCATGAATTTCCCGGATATTGCCCTGCAAGTGATCCGCGAGCTTTCCGAACTTGGCTTCCGCATATCCATTGACGATTACGGCACCGGCTATTCCTCGCTGAGCTACCTGCAGGACATGCCTGTGGATGAACTGAAAATCGACCAGAGCTTTGTTTTCAACATGCTCGAAAATAAGAAAAGCGAAGCCATTGTCCGTTCCACCATTGAGCTGGCGCATAACCTGGGACTGGAAGTCGTCGCCGAGGGCGTTGAAACGACGACTGTGGCTGCACGACTGAAAGAACTGGGCTGCGATCTTGGCCAGGGTTTCGGCCTGGCCCGCCCCATGCCTGCCGAAGATTTGCAAAAACTCGATCTGCAACAATATCAAATCAGGGAGATCAGCCATGAGTAATCTTGGAATTAAATTTGTCACACCGGAATATGGCGTGCACTACCGTGAGGGTTATATCGGCTTCACGTATCCGTCCGATCATATTTTCGCCAAAGGTACAGCCTGGTTCACACGATGGGATAAAATGAGCGATATTATCGTCACCCATGCGCTGCTCGTTACCGGTGAAGATGAATGCATCGAGGCCGTCGGTACAGGCGTGCGCAAGGGAGATCTGCAAAGTTACTTTGATGATCCCGACTGCCAGATTTTCTTCCGCAAGCCCAAAGGCCTAAACGACAATATCGCTGCACGCCTGAAAGCAAAAGCGGAGCCTGAAATCGGCAAGGCATACGATAATGACCTGATCACAAGTGCTGCTGCCAGCGGCAGCTTTCTCGGCCATCTGATCAACCGCATCACCGGAGGCAAGGCGGAAGAGTTGCTTGGCCGCCTGCTTAACGATGAAGATAAATGGATTTGCAGTGAACTGGTCGCCTATTGTCTGGATGCACAGCCCGAATACCACGACAAGGGTGTTCTTGTGGCCCCCGATGCCACGATCAATCCGCAGGAATTGTTTGAGGATGATGTCATTTTCGCGCCGTGGAAAAAAAGGGAGGCCTGCTGACGCCCTCGATCCGACAGGCAGGTGCAACAGAAGCTGTTGCTACTTCACGGGAAAGTCGGTGAACGGCACCTCAATCTCGCCATCGATATTTACACGAATTTTACCTTTCCCGGCTGACAAGGATGGTGCAGCAGCCGCACTGGCGGCCCACATCGCATC
>CAZTGM010000085.1:0-2215 GCA_964613235.1 uncultured Zetaproteobacteria bacterium
CTGCATCCGCTGACGCTGGCGGTGAGCAAGCAGCTGATGCCGGTGTACGACAAGCCGATGATCTATTATCCCTTATCCACACTGATGCTGGCCGGTATGCGCGAAATTCTGATTATTTCCACACCGCATGATCTGCCGCATTTTCGACACCTGCTGGGTGATGGTTCCCAGTGGGGTATTGAATTTACTTATGCCGAGCAACCGCGACCGGAAGGTCTGGCGCAGGCATTTACCATTGGTCGGGAGTTTATCGGTTCGGATGCCAGTTGCCTGATTCTCGGCGATAATATTTTCTATGGGCAGGGGCTGGCCGGAAAATTGCAAACGGCAGTGAGAAGACAGACTGGCTCCACGATCTTTTGCTATCAGGTGCGTGATCCGGAGCGTTATGGTGTGGTGGAGCTGGCGAAAGACGGAAGCGTGTTGTCGCTGGAAGAAAAGCCGCGCATGCCCCGATCCCGATGGGCAATTACCGGGATGTATTTTTTTGACCGGCAGGTGGTGGATATCGCATCATCGGTCCGGCCTTCTGCGAGGGGGGAGCTGGAAATTACCAGTATCCTTGAGGAGTATCTGCAACAGCAGTTTCTGCATGCGGAACTGCTGGGGCGCGGAGCTGTATGGCTGGATACTGGCACCCATGAGTCGTTGATGGACGCCGCGCGTTATGTTGAGGTGATCGAGCGGCGGCAGGGCATGAGAATCTGTTGTCCTGAAGAGGTGGCCTGGCGAATGGGTTATATCGATGATGAAGCCTTGCTGGGGCTTGCCTGTTCGCTTGAAAAAAGCGGATACGGTCAGTATCTCCGCTCCTTGCCGGAAGGAAGCGAATGCATGATCTGACCTATCAGCCGCGCAATATGCTTGTCACCGGCGGGGCCGGGTTTATTGGGTGTAATTTTGTGCGCCATATGCTGGAAACCGATCCGCAAATCCGCATCGTCAATCTTGATGCGCTGACGTATGCCGGTTCTGTGGATAATTTGAAGGACTTGCCGGGTGAGACGCGACACACCTTTGTGCAGGGCGATATCTGCGATCGTGCGCTGGTGAATTGCCTGCTTCACAAACACGAAATTGATACCATTGTGCATTTTGCGGCGGAAAGCCATGTTGATAATTCGATTGCCGGCCCTGAGGTGTTTGTGAAAACGAATGTGCTGGGTACGTTTACGCTGCTTGATGCCGCGCGCCATTACTGGCAGCAGGAGAAGGGCTGGGATCAGACGCAGTGCCGCTTTCACCATATCTCCACCGATGAAGTGTATGGCACGCTGGAAGCAGATGATCCTGCGTTCAGTGAAATCACGCCCTATGCACCGAATTCTCCGTATTCAGCATCGAAGGCCGGTTCCGACCATCTGGTGCGTGCCTGGTTTCATACCTATGGTCTACCGGTGACGACGACAAACTGCTCAAACAATTATGGTCCATACCAGCATGCGGAGAAGTTTATCCCGACCGTGATCCGCTCCTGCATGGAAGGCAAGACGATCCCAGTCTATGGTGATGGTACCAATATCCGCGACTGGCTGTATGTACGCGACCACTGCTCGGGTATTGATGCGGTGATTCGTCGTGGTCGGCTGGGGGAAGTCTACAATATCGGTGGCATCAACGAATGGCGAAATATTGATATCTGCCGACTGATCTGCCGGCTGATGGATGAGCTGCGGCCACAGGGCGCACCGCATGAGGAACTGATTGCCTTTGTCACAGACCGTCCGGGTCACGACTGGCGCTATGCCATTGATGCGACGAAAATGAAGAATGAACTGGGCTGGCAGCCAGCGGAGACGTTTGAAACAGGGATTCGGAAGACCATGGAGTGGTATTTGCGACGCCTGGCGTGAGTGCATCTGCGTGTCCGGGCTTTATGCTATGCTGAGTATTGGAATGTAGCGTGCTGCACTGCTAGGCTTACCGGTCAGGTTGAAATTCTTGCCGGGTATAGGGTTGAGTGGATGATGTGGGTGCGTTGTGTTGGTTTTATCTTGATGGCATTTTTGTGCCTGCTTCCTTTCCGTAGCTATGCCGGAGTCGCTTCAACATTGCTGGGGCCCGCATTGCCTGTTGGCACCGCCATTACGCCGGCGTCGCTGAATAATCCCGAAGGCGTGGCGCAGGATGCATTGGGCAATGTCTATGTGGCCGATACAGGCAATCACCGGGTTCTAAAGGTTGATGTCAATGGTGTGGTGACGGTTATTGCCGG
>CAZTGM010000086.1:0-1942 GCA_964613235.1 uncultured Zetaproteobacteria bacterium
GTATTTGCATCACCTGAGTTTGTCTCGCTTGCCGTTTCTTCCTGCTCTCATTGGGTGGAGGATACTTACCTAGGGAGGCATAGGGTGCAGATACCGCCTTGGCAGTCAGGCCATTTTACTGAAAGTGAGGATCAAACGGCTGCTCAGTATCCGGTTCCCTGTAAGCCTCACACAGACCTGATCCCAATAGGCACCTTGATTCAAAGCAGGGGAGCTGCCAGGCGGGCTGCTTTGGCTGCAAATCGGAACCATAATGGTTTCTGTTCGCTTTCGCCCGGTGTCATCAGTCGGGCATGTGCGAAGTCATTCTCCAGCATCGATGCCGTTTCACCGGCAAATACCGGATCGTGTACGATGGCTGTGATTTCGAAGTTGAGACGGAAGGAGCGATTGTCGAAATTGGCGGTGCCGATGGCCGCAAGCGTGTCATCGACGAGCACAACCTTCTGGTGCATGAAGCCGTCGGTGTAACGATAGAAGCGAACCCCGGCCAGGCTGGCATCGTGAAAGAAGGCAAAGGCAGCCAGATAGACCAGGCGATGGTCGGGCTGGTCGGGGATGAGAATGCGCACGTCTACGCCGCGTAAGCCGGCAAGCTGCAGGGCTGCCGTGTGGCATCGTCGGGGACGAAATAGGGGCTGGCAATCCATAAGCGTTGTCTGGCTCGATGGATAAAGTCGGCAAATGCCAGGCCAGCGGTTTCCAGTCGATCCGCCGGGCCAGTTGGCAGGATGAGGACAGGAAGATCGGCGCTGCTGGCTGTGGGCTGCCATTGTATCTCCGGGATCAGGGTTTCCGTCGCCCAGTACCAGTCTTCAACGAAGGCAAGTTGTGCGGCCATGACGGCCGGTCCGGAAATACGCAGATGCGTATCCCGCCAGTGGTCGAATTTGGCTCCCCCGTCCAGGTATTCATCGCCAACGTTATGGCCGCCGATCCAGCAATGCTGACCATCTGTGACAACGAGCTTGCGGTGGTTGCGAAAATTGATTTGGAGATGGTTGCCGGTTCCGCGTGTCGTATTAAAGGCGGAAACATGCACGCCGGTCTGGCACAGTTCCGTAAGCCATGCATCTGTCAGTTTAATGAGAGCCAATTTCATCATACAGGAAATAGATGCGGACACCGTCGGTGGCCTTGCGACAGAGCAGTTCTTTGAAGCGATTGCCCAGCTGATCGTCCTTGATGATAAAAAACTGGAACAGCACATAATCCCGTGCAGCCTCAATGCCCTGAATAATATCTGTAAATGTCGCCTCGCCATCGATGAGTAGTCGGGCAGCATTGCCGCGCAGTGGCGGCAGAGTAGTGATGCCTGTTTTGACGACATCGATCTCGTGCGGGTCATCAGGCGTGGCATGATAGGGCATGAGCTGTTTATGGAGATTAGCCAGGGCCTGGCGGACAAAATCCTCCCGGATATGCCTGGCATTTTTGTAGCCGATGAAACGATTGCGTCCGAATATCCAGTAGGCAGGCAGGCCCAGCAGCGGAAAGGCGATGAGGAAAACCACCCATGCCGTTGCACCCTGAGCGGTGCGTGCTTCCATGACCGCGCGGAAGGCACTGTAAGCGCCGCCAATTTCAATGAGGGCATAGAGAAGCCATTCCATGGATGCCTCCTGATGGCATGGATGCGAGATTCGGCTGGAGCGGAACCAGGCATGGCCGCAGTTTCTGATTGTTACACTGCAGTACGGTATGGCAAGTGCAAGTCTTAGTGAGGTGATGCTGCCGGTAACACGTGAGTTGTCCGGTTTTCATGGCAAACTGGGGAAAGGAGGGTTTCAAGAAAACAGGAGGGTGGAGTTTGGAGCCTCGTGATCGCTGGCATCGCACATCTGTTTTTCATGCCAGCCTTGTATATTCATCAATCCTTTGAGCGAAGATGTTTGCCGAAAAGGTGGCGGTACTCGCCGGCCAGCATGGTGAAAGCGAAAAA